>JAHEIV010000023.1 GCA_024639205.1 Deltaproteobacteria bacterium
CAAAGGCCAGGCCGATGATACCGCCGATGGAAAACACGCGCCACTTCCAGCTTTTCTGCTTGTCTTCGGTGGATTCGGCCAGCGCCATGGTCCCAAGCGCACCCACCGGGGCCATGGGAAAGGGCAGCTTTTCCACGTCCGATGTGAGTCGATACAGGGTGTAGCCCAGTCCGAAGTGATCGATGCGCTGGATCAGCTGTGTTCCGAAAAGCAAAAGGATCGGTATGAGCCAGTCGCGATGGAAAAAGGTTCGCTCCACCAGGGATGTGGATTCCGACAGCGGCGCAATCCAGGTGGGGATGTATTCGGTCAGACCCAGCATTCTGGCCGCATCGGACTGCACCAGGTACTGGTTCCACAGCAAACCCTGAAACGGGGTGGCCATGGCCGCACCGGCCATGTAATAAAGAAGAAAAATTTCCTGCTGTTTGAGTTCGGTGTACGACCGCTTGGCAACCTCGGCAAACAAAATGATGGTCACCCAGCGGGCGGCCGGTCCAATACCCGTTCCGATCACCAGCTGCAGGTACATGCTGCCCGGCATCATCAGAAAGCCGATGAAAACCGCCCCGATGACCGTTTTCCAGTCGAAGCCCTCTTCAAACTGCTCCGGCGGCTTCAGCAGGTCACGATACTCTTTGAGTTCCTTATCATCGTACATGATCGACACCGGACGACTTGGTCAAACGCTCAATCTTAGTGTTGCGCTTCATTTCGAAATCGCTGCGACGGAACATCCGCAAGCCTCGCGTTTCAAATCGCGCGCCACGACCCGGGCGCATCTGACAAAGCCGCCTGTATTCTGAAAAACACCGGGTTTCTATATGGGTACCCGGCAGCGTTTCGAACCCATTAGTAGAAATGCCCGAATGGATCAAAAGCCGTTAACTGGGCAAAACCAGGTAACTCGCATCGCTGAACAGCCCCACAATCGCCCACAGGCCGCCCATGAAAAAATCGCCGATAATCATTCCGATAAAGAAAAACCGAAGCTTTTTAAACAGGATGACTCCGCCGTAGCGCATGCACATCACGTTGAAGAACCATCCGATAAAAAAGCTGAACCACAAAATCCGCATGGCCGAGCTGTAAGCGGTCAAATAGCCGATGGGATGGATGGGCCACCAGAAAAATCGGTGATAACACCCCACCAGCGCAAGCATGATCACGGCACCGACGATCGAAAATACCAGGACCCATTGCCCGCTGCGCAGGGGCGATTCGATCAGGTGCTGGATATTTTCGTACATGCTGACCGTTGTCCGCGTCGCCCAGTCCAGCTGCAGCTCCCGAACCCCGAACTTGTAGCAAAGCGCCAGCATGGCAACAAACGATACGACTACCGCGGCAACGATGGTTAGAAAAATGCCTCCCAGAATCACTTTACGCGGGTCCATCCGGTGGGTAATTCGCCCGGCGTGCAGCAATGACGGCATCAGAGACTCGCGCAAATCTAAAAAAAGCACCTTTTGCATCACGGCTGCAAACAACAATCCCGCGCTGGTAAAAAACCGCGGACCGAAAATGAACAGCAGACCGTCAAGGGGGGCAGCCGTCAGGGTGAAATAGGCAATCCCACCCTGGCAAATGATCCGGCTGGCCACCAGCATGACAAAAAAGTAGGCGCACACAACTAAAAAAGATGCCAGCAGCGGCACCCCGAAATAGTAACACCAGGCCGTAATAAAAGCCGAGCCAAAGAAAAAACCCCAGAATGCCATGCGGAACGAAAACCATTCCCGTTCCGCTTCAGGCGTGCGTCCAAAGCGGAAGGCTTCCTGAACGACCTTGAGCAGATGCTGCCGTGCCAGCCAGAACAGGAAAATAAAAAAGACCAGATACGCTCCCACCACCTGGGTCTCTTCCGGCCTGGCGAGCACGGGTCCGAAGGTAATCCCCAGGGCCGCCGCCGGTACGTTGTATCCCAGGATTCCCAACAGTCCGAACAGCAGCGCCCCCGCAATGAAGAAAAGCCAGAAGGAAAGGGAGATCTGCTTGGAGGTGAGAAATGCAAAGCCGATAAACGCAGGATAGATAAGGATTTTGAGCTTGTAAAATCCCTCGAAAAGACCGTACTTGGGGAAATAGGATCCGGCCAGAACCACGGTCGGAATCTGCGGTACAGCCGGGATGTAAAAATTGAGCCCGTTGACCAGGTGCAAAAGCACCGGAATCATGACACCGGCCACCAGAAAGCGGTTGGTAAGAAACTGCCCCAGCTGATTGCCGTCATAGGCTTCTTCCATCATCTGGGGAACCCGCAGGAGCGGAAAATTCATGCGCTCGTTTTGCATGGCCTGGCGATTGAGCAGGTTGATCATGCAAAGCATGACAAAATAGCAAACCAGGATGAAGATTCCCCAAGTCAACAGCGGTCCGATCCAGGCTTCCCAGGGAATGCTTTTGAGCACCTGCCACCAGCTCATTTGCCGCCCTCCGGCCACGCCGTCGTATATGGCCCTTACCGCTTCGGCGCTTTGAGGATACAGCACCTGGGGCAACAGTGGCTGCAGGGTTTGCTCCCACCGGTTACCGGCCGTGGCGAAGTGAAACGGTGCGGTGAGGTTGATAAAAAAGGTTCTGGCCAGCCCGGTATAGGCGATCCCGGACGCCAACACCATAAGAATCCAGGCGGTCAGCAGCTCTTTGCCCGTCAACCAGCTCCGGCGGTTGAACACTTTTCGAACCAGCGCGGCAATAAGGGTGAGCCAAATCAGCACGTAAAACGGAGCCAGGGGAAAATGTCCGCCGCCCAGTGGGGTGGCACCGCGATACACGTTGTTAAAAGGAGTGACGGCACAGATACCAACCGCCAGGGTAAAGCCGATCACCAGCGCACGCAGACGGATGGGGGTCTCCTGCCCGGCGCTTTGGTCCGGTGGGGGACTGTCCGGCTCAGTGCAGGTCGGGCCTGCCTGGGGTACTTCCGGCTGTTCAACCATTGGCAGTACGTTTAATAAAAAAGACGGTTGATGATGCAGTGAAAGTGAAATCTACATTGCCACCGGCATCCCTTTTTCAGCGGCCGCCGCTGCCATCAGATTCTCGTAGCGCGCCTTCTCCTCCGGGTCCAGAGACCGCCAGACCAGGAGCTGTTTGCGCAGCTTGAGCAAAAATTCCTTATTGATCCGTCTCCACGCGTTGGCCTCTCCGGCCAGCCGCTCCATTCTTACGCGGATTTCCAGCGACCCGGAATCCCCGGGGGTCAAACAAAAGGCAATCAATGTTTTCTGCATGATTCCGAAATCAAACGGGGCCAGCCACACGTTCACCGTTATTTGCAGAAATTCCTCCGACTCGTTGTCGGCAGGCCGGCTTTTTTCCACTGCCGCAGCGGCTGCCGCAACCTGTTTGTCGGGCGGCACCTGACACTGGGACAGCCTGAAATTCAAGTCGCCGGCTGAAAACACCCCGTGGGAGATGTCCTGGTGACCTTCGAAGTATTCCAGCAGGTATCCCCCGATACTCAGGTGTTCCCGGTAGTTCATCAAAAACGGAAGGGTGACTGCCAGCTGGTTGCCCACCGCTTCCGGCAGCTTCCACGAGCGGTGAACATCCGGAATAGCTATGGCAGCCGCCACGCGGGAAGGATAGATGACAGAGATCAGCACCACCAGGATGACGAGCACCATCGCCGCCACTCCGGCCATGGAAGAGTAGTTTACGGTGATTCCGGCCCATAACGGGGTTTTGGCAAACAGGCCGGCAGTCACCTGGGCCAGCAGATACCCCAGCACCACGCTCAGCACGGCAAACGCCAGCGCTTCGGCGATAAATAGAAACGAGACGTGCGAAGGGGCCAGGCCAACCGACGTATAGATGCCGATTTCGCGTTTACGCTCATACACGCTGCCGATCATGGTGTTGAGAACGATAAACACCGAGATCACCAGAGGGATCACCACATTGGGCACCCCGCTGTAACTCATGGTGTCGCTGGCATAGTAGACATAAACCCCGTCCGGTTCGCCGGAAAACAGCAGGAGTCCGAAACGATCCACGAGATGTTCCGCCTGAGCGCGGTTGAAATCATCTGCCGCCGGTTTCAGGGCGACGGCTTTCAGTCGGCCACCCCAGGAAAGCAGGGTCTGATAGGGCACGATGATGGTCAGATCCGCGGCAATGTGCTGGTAACGGCTCTGAAAGCTCTTGACATCCTCGCCGGACTCGAGTGCTTCCATCTCCGCATCGGTCATTTCCATGGTAACTTCGCTGGGGAAGGTAACCGGCGTCAGGGGTTCTCCGTCCAGATCGGTTCGCTCCGCCAGTGCTTTGCCGGCAAACGTACCGACCACTCGAAACGGCATCCCCCACAGCAATACAGACACTTGCTGCGGCTGTTGCAGATCGATCCCCAGCTCAAGCGCCATTCGTTCGGGCAGCAGGACGGCGTCGGTCTCGCGGGGTTGAAACCACCGGCCAGCGCTCAGAATGGCGTCCATGCCGGTCACCCGGCTTTCAGCCGCCGACAGTCCGACAACTCCCCGGGCCTCAGCGGTCTTTTCCTGCGTTCGGACCGGTATGCGCACCGAACGGGTGCGGTCCGGGTCTTCCAGCCAGACCCGCGGGGCCGCCACACTTCCGTCACCAAAATGATTGGTCAAGGTGTCAAGGGACTCGGATGGCAGGTCGCTCCAGTTGGTGTTTTTGAAAACATACCCCAGGTAGGGGGAGCGATCCTGGTATAACAACCGCGTGTGATGCCGCATCGATTTCACAGCGGTGAAGCTCATTACCGTGAAAGTGAGAATGATCAGCGTGATGCAGGTGAGTGCGGTTCGAAGTCGCCTGCGCCTCAGATTGCTGACACCAAGCAGAAAAGCAGCGACAAAGGCTTTCCAGCGTCCGATTTCAGCTGCCTTCATGTGGCGGGCGCGTCGCTGGAGCTTGGTCATTTCATCTTCGAACCGAAAATAAATGATCAGGGTAACGATCAGCGACAGCCCCATGATAAAAAACGCCAGAATCACTACCGTGGGGCTGTAAGCGAGTTGAAAAGCCGGATGGACCCTGTAGATCACGGCGATCAACAGCAGCAAAATTCCGCAAAAAGCGAGGATGCGCTTATGGATATCGGCAAAGGAGAAAAGCAATCTTTCCATGCAGAAAGCAAACGGCACGAAAAGGGCGATATAAAAAAGAACCCCGAACAGCACGTCTTTTTGGGTGCTCTCCACGTCATTGTAAACCCTGGCCGCCAGAGCCCAGGAGGCCGAGGCGGCTTTTGCAAAACGGTCGTAGTGTTTATCCGCCAGGGCCTGCTCGGCCTCCTTTAGGGCCGCGGTTCCTTCCTGCCGCAGCAAAGAAATGCGTTCATTGTATATGCCGTGTTTTTCGAGGTTACCGATGCGGGGACCGAGCAGCGCCCACATATCCCGTGCAATCTGATAATCGGTGCGATGCAGATAGGGCGTTTCATCCACCAGGTAACCGATCCCCTGGGGATTTTCAGCTGAAGCGTTAAGCAGGATCAGCTTTTTCCGCAACACCGTATCGGACAGCGTCATTTTCCAGCGCATTCCCGGATCCAGATACAGGGACGCAATGATGGACGAACGGGTATCGATTCTGCTCCACCAGTAACGCTCCGGGGTGGCTTCCCGCCGTCCGTCGATGAGCTGGATCTTGGTCATGTAGCGAAAACCGCGGGGTTCCAGCAGGTTGAATATGGTGGAGTGCTTGCAGGCGAAGATGACCAGATCCGTTTCAACGCTTTTGCGCTGAATCTTGAGCCGGTAGGCTGGTTTTCCGGTCTGGGGTTTGTCGATCGCCCAGACTACCTCCCCATTTAGCGGATCAAACTTGTAGCCTTCGATGATGACCTTGTCGCGCATCAGCTTACTGGTGGCAACACCTTTCAGGTGAAACTTGCCCAGGGAGTCCACAACGCTGTAATACCGGCCGGGGCCCTGGAAGGCCATGATAACGGTTCCGGGGGCCGGCTGATCCGGGAAAAGTTCTCCGTGGCGCAGGAATCTGGCTCTGCCGGTCACCGCCGTGAACCCGTCCCGGGGAAACCGGTTGTCGTGCAAGCGCGGCGCCCTGGTCAGATGCGCCAGCATGTAGATCACCTGGGCCCCCTGGCGATGCGCAAAATCGAGATCCACGTTTCCGACCTCATCCGCCGGCGTTCCCCAGCGGGGCCGGGCATCATCCACCGTCACAAACGTAAAACCGATAAAGCCCGCCAGGGAGCTAACCTCCCCACCCAGGGGCGGGCGATCCAGAAAATAACTTTCCCAGGTTCGCTTGCGGCTGGGACGCAGCGTATCCTTATAGAGCCACGGTTCCGGCAACTGATCGGCCAGGTTTGCCGCTCCTTCAACGAGAACTTCGGCCAGGACAGCGTAGTTGGGCACCCGGTTTACCCGCTGCCGAAGTGTGTGAAGCCAGCCGTGGTTAAAAGCGCCGAACCCCGCTCCTCCGCTGGACAAATGCAACGAAACGACGGCTGCAACCTCCAGCGATCTGGCCACGCTGCGAAACTTTTTGGTGCTCTTGAAAACTTTCAGCTGTCGGCCGGTGTCCGCAATCACCTTTCGATGGTCCTCGATGGCCGGTGAGATGAGGTTGCTGAGCTCTTCTTTCTCTTCGGCTGTCAGCTCTTCCTGTGAAGTTCGCCAGCCGAGCCGTCTCAGAAGAACCCGACGGGTGGCCAGGTCCTGGATCAGTGCCTGGTCCTGCTGGCTTTTTGCCTGCATGCGCAGGCGCATGAGCCGGCGGGATAGGATGTCGACTTCTGTTTTCAGTCGCCCGTCGACCGCCTCCAGCAGCAGGGCTCCCATTGGTTCGCCGTTGGGATCCGTGCGTTTGGCAACGGTGGAAAGTCCGATTCCCTTTAACTCTTCCAGCAACGAAACCTGCCGCTGTGCCTGTTTTCTCGCCGATTTCAGTTCTCTTTCCAGATTACGCAGGTCCTTCGAGCGGGAGTGGATGCTCCAGATCATCTCCCGCATCCCTGCCAGCGTCTGGGTGTTGCCTCCGGTTGCCACCAGCAGCACCGATCGCCCCGGTGGGCTGCGAACCAGGCTGCGTGCAAATGCCAGCAAGGTAGCGATGCTGACGGCCTGGTCGGCCCCCGGAGAAAGTCCGGGCACAAAGGCGCTGCTGTCGTAGAAGGCCTCCACGATTACCAGTTGTTCGGCCAACTCGGGATCAGCACCGGGAACCAGGCAGTAAATGTTTTCACCGATTGTCTCTTTCCAGGACACCTCGGATTCCAGAAGAATGCGCGGCGCTGCCAGCCCTTCCGGCAGCGTTTCAAAATCGCCGAAAACGAGCCGGGCTTGCGGCAGGGGAATGCGAAACCGGGGAAAATGGATCGGTGTCAACTCGATTTTGTCTTCATACAGCGCTTTGGTCGTTTGGCCCCGATCGATGTAGATCACCGCCCTGGCGCCCAGCGAAGCGGCGTGCAGCCAGTTTTTCCCGGAATCGATTTCCATCAGGACAACGGAGCCTTCGATTTGCTTTCCGTTGAAATTCGTCAATTCGCCCTGACCGATATACACCAGCGGCCCTTCGATTCCGTCCTGCAGGGTCTGCGGGGATATGGCATTCAGCAGCACCGGTCGGATCGGTATGGTAACACCGTTGTCGGGGATCGACAGGCGGCTGCCCTCGTGAACCATCACCGGTACGGAAAACATCTGGCTTCCCACCTGCTCAACGCCCAGCTTTTCGAACTGATCCCGGATATAGGCCGCAGCGGCAGTATTGCCGGTGGTTCCGGTACTGCGATCCTCAAAGGAAGCAAACGCGGTAATGTCCGCGGCGAATTGTTCAGATGCCGGCCCGGTAGTTTCGGCCAGTGCCGTTCCAAAGGCAGGGGCAACGGTGAGGCAGGCAGCCAGCCGTGCGAAGGCCCACAGCGCACCTCGGATGGAAATACGAGCCCGGCCCCATCTGTTGAAGGAAGGATAGCACGGAAATGTCTTCCCGAAAAAACGGTATGCTGCGGTGCCTCGGTTTGGTTTTGCGTCTGCCACGCTGTTTACTCTTTCAGGTCGATTGTCCCGATAGAAATCGAGAGTTCATCGCGGTCTTCGATCTTGTCGATTCGCCCGTCCCGAATCCAAACCACCTGGTCGGAAACGTTCAGCATCTTGATATCGTGGGTAGCGGAGATGATCGTCACCTGCCTTTCCCGGCTCAGTGTTTTCAGCAGGTTGATGATCTCCTCCCCTGTAGTCAAATCGAGGTTGCCGGTGGGTTCGTCCGCCAGTATGATTGCCGGGTCGTTGGCCAGCGCCCGGGCAACGGCAACTCTCTGCTGCTGCCCGCCGGACAGCTCCGAGGGTTTGTGCTGGTGGCGATCCTGCAGCCCGACCAGCTTGAGCAGCTCCAGGCCTTTTTGGGTCGAATCGTCAGCGCTCACACCCGCAAAGGTCATCGGCAACGTCACATTCTCCAGGGCGGTCATCACCTGAATCAGATTAAACGTTTGAAAGATGTACCCGATCTTACGACAGCGCAGCCATGCCAGCTCAAATGCATCCAGCTGGGCGATGTCGACTTCGTCGATGAACACTCTGCCGGTTGTCGGTTTATCCAGCCCACCGATCATGTTAAACAGCGTGCTTTTGCCGGATCCCGACGGCCCCATGATCGACAGGTAGTTGCCAACCGAAATTTCCAGGTCGATTCCTTTCAGGGCCTGAACTTCGAGCTTGCCGAGCTGAAACGTCTTGGTGACGTCGGAAACCCGAACGATGTTATGGCTGGAATTCTGGTTCATCGCTTTTTCTCTCTGGTAACCAATGGTTCAAGCTGTCAGCACGGTCAACGGACAACCGCCCCATGATTCGGGCTGCGGCAACCGTGAAGCCGGCGGAAACAGTTCAATAAAAACTCACGCACTTCAGTTTCGGGTGACGGGTTCTCTTTTTCCCGTCTCGAAAGGGCTGCCCCGCAGGGTGCTTCCGACGATCTTTGTGCCTCTGCAGTTTGCCACCCTACTGCTCAACCCGCATGGCTTCGACCGGCTGCATTTTCGCTGCCAGCGCTGCCGGGTAGAGAACGCCCACCAGGCTCAGCAGGAAACCCACTCCGACGGAGACCAGAGTCGAGAGGGCAACCTCCGCCCATGCAACGTGAGCCACTGCGTCCCAGCCATAACTGACGGTTGCATTGACCAGCGAAAACAACGCGCCGAGCAGCGCACCGACAGTACCTCCGGCCAGCCCCTGCATGCCGGCTTCCAACACGAACAGCCGCAGGATAAACCGGTCCAGGGCGCCCAGGCACTTCATCGTCCCGATCTCCCGGAATCGCTCGGTCACCGCCATCAGCTGGGCGTTGATAATACCCACAACGCACACCAGCAGGGAAAGAATCACGATCCAGCGCTGCTTTGCCGTGCTGGCTACCGAGGTGTCCTCGGGCCCGATATCGTAGCCGGCCTGAATCAGCGCCTGGCGGAGCTGGGGCTGACCGGATGCCAGCATTCCGTCGGCAACATCGGTGCCGACATTGACAAAGCTGAGAAAAGCGACCGCCAGGATCAGGCTGAGCGTGGTGATCAGCGAGCGGAAGAACCGCACCTGAATGCTCTTAAATGCGATCTCCAGCGCCTTTTGAAACGGCAGTACTACCAGGCGGTTCACCGTCTCCGGCGAAGGAGACAGTCGGCTGTCGGCGGTCATTGTTGGCGTTCCTGTTAAAATCGGGTGGTGTAGACGTTCGACGTTACATAAAAAATATATGCTGCAGGATCATCCAATTGTAAATCGAGCGGTCATCGCGCATCCTGGCTGCAGGACCGCATGCAGACCGCAACGGCAATGGGGCGGATCGCCGGCAATGACTGCCGGTAGACCCAGCCGGCACAAACTGCGACAGCCGGCAGGCCGCTGGATACGGATTTGAAACGGTAGCACGGAACACCCTCCCGCATCAACCGTTATAATCAATGGTTTTTCAAGCCGGTTCAACCCGTCACGGCGGAGCGTATCCATCGCGCCGTGTTGTGCGCACCATCCAGGTCGAATCGCGGGCTGCCTTGTGCCGGGGTATTGATCCGTTGCCGTATCAGGGCCGCAAGCGGCTTCGGCTGAAGGTCCTGCGCTCGAATCACTGCGGCTGCACCGAGTTGCGCCAACCGCGCTGCGCGCAAGCCCTGTTCGCGATCGCCGGGGTAGGGCCAGATCAACGCCGGAACACCGGTTGCCAGGATGTTCATACTGGTGTTGTAGCCCCCCATGCTGACCGAAAGATCAGCGGCTGTAAGATAGGATAAAAATCGCGCAGTGAACCTTCTCACCTTTACCCGCTCGTTCGTCCGGCTTGCCAGGGCCTGGTATTCCTGCTCCGGCATGAAGGGCCCGGTGAAAACATGCAGATGCAGCGGATGGTCGATCTCCAGGCGAGCGGCAGCTTCCAGCAGCGGCTCCAACAATACGATACCCGCCTTGCCGCTGCCGGCGCTGGCCACCACGAACAGATCGGATTCGCCGATACCCAGCTGTTTGCGCAGCGACCGGCCCGCCTCCGGCGGCGGGCGGGCGGCGATATAGCCGGTGTAAACGATCGGCACCTGCAGGTCATGGATCCGGGTAAACGTTTGATCGATGGCCACCAGCGAAGGGTCGGCGTGTATCAGCACGGCATCGAAGAACCGGTTCAGGGTTTTCACCACCCGCGCCTCGTAAGCCACCGGATCGCTTTTTTCGACCAGAATATCCCGCAGGCTGCAAAACACCCGGGTCCGTTGAAGGCGACCGGATCGGATATCGGTCAGAATCGGGTCCAACTCGAACCGAAATGCTTTTCTACCGAATGGGTAAAGCTCGATGATAAACGCATCCGGGCGCTGCTGATCAAAAAGGGCGTACAGCAGTTTTTTTCTTTCCCGGCAGACCTCTTCCAGCGTGCGGTCGGCATCGGTTGGAAACAGGCCGTCGTAGTTGCGGTCCGTCATCAATCCGGGAAGGCGGAAGGGTCGGACATGGTCGGGAAGTTCGACGTCCACCGCCGGGCCGCCGGCTACCAGAATCACCTCGTGCTCGGACAGTGCCCGGCAGATTTCCAGTGTGCGGAAAAAGTGCCCCACCCCCCAGATATACTGACAATAATAAATGATCCTCATAGATCCGCTCTCTTTACAATCCGGCACGATTCCCATACATATACAGAAAACATGCTTTCGGGCAATGGCATCCAACCAAGACATCCATTCTCGCATCAATGGATCACAGGCGCTTGCACGAGTCGGAGGCGCTCATGTGCAAGACATCAAAGGGTGCCGCCGTATGAACATATTCACTATTGCAAGTCCTATACAGCACTGACCGTGAATGCGTCCGGCTCGCCCCCGCGGGGTGAAAATGGATGAGATAAGATAAGGATTAATCTTTTTATCCATTGGAGCTGTTAGATTGCGCCCTGTGCCCGGTCTGCCTGTTGGCGGCAGCAAATAGGGCAACTACCCAACCATTTTCATGCAAGATCATATGAGCATCCGGCACCGCACAAACGCTGAAGGAAGCGATCCTTCCGGCAGTAGGCAAAAATTCAGCCGTCGGCACCTGCTGAACCCCAAAAAGCTTCGAAAAGGAAAAACCCGCTGGAACCAGGTTGCCGAGATTTTACACCGATATGCCACGTTGCAAGATCGCGGGCCGCTTCTCGATCTCGGATGCGGCATCGGCTATTTTGTCCATGAGGGACTGTTGCGCGGAAAGGACATCTGGGGAGTCGATGTCAGCAAAAGTAAAACACAGCGGTTTCGAAAACTCATCGAGCTCTCCGACGGTCCGGCGCATTGGAAAAAAAGGTGCCTGGTCGGAAACGGCGAAGAGCTTCCGTTTCAGACCGGCCGTTTTACCGCCGTTTGCTCCTGGTACGTCCTGGAACATCTCGACAACCCGGGCGGTGTGATTCGGGAACTGCTGCGTGTCACTGCGCCTGAGGGTCTTGTCGTGCTCAGAGCCCAGGACGCCCGCAACGGCTGGGAGGGTCATTGCCGAATCCCGTGGATTCCGTTTTTATCCGGTCGGCTGGCAGCAGCCTGGATGGATGAGTTCGGAGCAGAAACCGGACAACGAGAAGGGGTTTTTGACATCACCCAGCCCCAGGTAATCAGCATGCTGGAAACCATGGGCTGCCGGATCGTCTCAAAAGCGCCGGAACCGCAAACGCTCATACAGCGGCACTGGGATCTGCATTCCGAAGAGGCGGTTCGCCAAACCGCCCGTCGAATCAAGGCGATGCTTGCAGACAACACCTGGCAGCCTCAAGCCGAAAACCTATACATTGTCGCCCGCAAGACTTCCCGATGATAACCGCCACTGCGCACTTTTGCGGTCGGTTTTTTCCTAAAAACCGGTTTACCGGGCCATCGCAAAAATTGATCTTCTGCAGCGTCTCCGGTTCAGCATTCACTGTGATCGCACAGTGCTATTTCCCTTCAAAAGCACCGACAGCCTCCAACAGCCTGTCTTCAACGGCGCTGTAGTTTTGCTGCAGATCGTGTTTCTGCCGGACAAAAGCTGCTGCGGCCCGACCCATCTGTGCACGCACATCCTTGCTGCTCAACAACCGGTCGACGGTTTCAACGTAGGCCCGGGTGTCATAGGCGGGCAGCAGGAATCCGGTCTCGTCTTTCCGGACAACCTCCGGAACTCCGGCCCCGTCGAAAGCCACGACAGGCAGCCCGCAGGATTGTGCTTCCAGGTAAACCATACCGAGAGATTCCCCAATGCCGGGAAAAACAAAAACGTCACCGGCACTGTAATAGCGGTACATTTGATCTCGGGAAATCTTGCCGGTGAATATCACCCGGCCGGGCAGCTGCTCTGCGGCCAGTTTTTCCAGCTTCCGCTTTTGGGTCCCGTCGCCGATAATGACCAGCCGGAAGGCCCGTCCCATTTGGTGCAGCGCCCCGCATACCCGAATTACCCAGGTCAGGCTCTCGGTCTTTACCCCCCTTCGAAACATGGCAGCCGACACAAGGACCGGATCGGCGCTAACCTGCCAGCTCCGTCGAAGTTCCTGCCGGCTATGCCCGTCGAATTCGAACTCGCCGGGATAAATCCCCGGAGCCGTGTAGGAGACTTTTTTCTCCGGCAGCAGCCGCTTTAAGTTGCGGTGATCAACTCTTTTGTTGGCAAAAACATGATCGGCTGCCAGCAGCGCCTTCCGGTTCAGGTAAAATCCGGCTCGCGTGCGCCAGTCCCGTCGCCATTTGGTCGCGTAGGCCCCCTGAAAGATCACGTAGGGAATGGCCAGCCGGCCGGACACGTAAGGGCCCAGCATGTCCGGCCCCTTGTAGTAAGAGTGATAGGTCAGCCACAGGTGCGCGGCCGGTTGCAGCGTTTCGGCAAGCGCCTTTCTGCGCTCGAACGGCAGGATCATCGCCCGCCACGGTTTCCAGTAGATCCAACGCGTCCTCAAATGGCTGGCTACCCGCAAGTGGTGCCCTTTGGCTGCCAGATATCGGTACAACCCGGCGGCAATGACCAGATCACCAGACGGAAGGTGGTGGTCCAGAGGTTTGAAGGGAGCATAGAAGCTGATGTTCATGAAAATGGATCCGGTGTCCGGTTGTGGCACCCGGCATTACTGCTTTCCCGCAGCGTTGGGTTGCAACGTGAAACAGTGTTTCCGCAGCGACACGGTTCCTTGTCATCGGTTGTCTGCCGCTTCGAGATGCGAGTCGCCCAGCACTAACCATCGGCGCTTCGCAGTTGGGGCACCTGTTCTTTGTATATCGCGGCAAGATCGACGATCAGCTGCCGGTTGTCAAAATGTCGGCGGACAGTTTTTTTGCTGTTTTCGATGATCTGCTGCCGCAATGGCCGGTCGATCAACATTCGCTCCACTGCATCGGCCAGCTGCTTGGGATCCTGTGGGGGTACCAACAGGCCGGTGCGTTCGTGCTCCACCAGCTCCGGAATCGCAGAAATCCGGGTGGCAACCACCGGAACACCCATGGCCATGCTCTCCAGCAAAACATTTGG
>JAHEIV010000379.1 GCA_024639205.1 Deltaproteobacteria bacterium
GTTGTCCGGCCAACCTTCGATCATGCCGTCCATGAGCATCAGGTAAGCCGGCATTCCCTGCCGAACCATCTCCAGCTCCGATTGCCGGTAGCCGGCCACGGCCACGTCTTCCAGCAAAGACGCGGTAGCCATAACGGTTAGTCTTTTGCTTGGATAGCACGAGGAGACAACCAGCAAAAAGGACAGCAGCAGAACGATCTGTGATTTCGACGGCAGGCCGGTCATGAAACGTGCCTCGAACGGTGCATATTCAGTTGGACGGTACACGTACGAAATCGCCGATTTACGTTCGAAAGCAGCACCCACAAAGGGGAACGATATCTCGTCATCACGGTGAGGTAGTAATCATTTCGCAGTATAATGGGGCGTCTTGCATCCGTCAAGGCTGAAAGGCGATCGGCCGGGTTCGGGGCCCTCCGGGCGGCATCGAGCTCGAACCGCTGCAGTTGCGTTTCCCCCGCTCAACTGGTATACGTCAGCAGCAGTGCGATCGGAATAACGCACAGACCGTTTGCGCAAGTGCGGACACGGCCGGGTGAAGGTTTTTTGCCGATTAGTGAGAACTGAAAGCGCTGGAATCCGGGGATCGATCATTTTTCCATGGGACGCACCCAGATAAAACTTCCGAAAAAGTTCACCTTCCATACCGATGTCGGTGTTCGCATCTCCGATATCAACTACGGCAACCACCTGGGAAACGATGCCGTTTTGCGACTGGTCCATGAAGCACGGGTGCGGTTTCTTCAGCAATACGGCTTCTCGGAAATGGATATCTGCAGCCTCGGGCTAATCCTGACCGACGCCGTCATCGTCTACAAATCACAAGGGTACTATGGCGACCCATTGCGGATCGAGGTGGCCGTCGCCGGGGCCTACCGCTATGGCTGCGATATATATTATCGCATCACCAACAAGGCTACCGGCAAGGAAGTGGCCCGGGCCAAAACCGGCATCGTCCTTTTCGATTATGCCGGCAACAAAATGGCAGATCTGCCGGATGAATTCAAACGGATCATTCCACCGGAAAACGCGTGAAAGGAGGCCGGAAATGCCAGTAAAACTCACATGGTACAGCCATGCCTGTTTTTTGATCGAAACCGGCGACGCCAGGCTGCTGACCGACCCATTTCTGACGGGCAATCCCCTGGCGCCGGTTGTAGCGGAAGCCGTCGAGGCCGATTACATATTTGTCTCTCATGGACACGGGGATCACGTGGGCGATACTGTGTCCATTGCCGGGCGTACCGGAGCCACCGTCGTTTCCAATTTCGAGATCCAAAACTGGCTGGCCGCACAGGGGGTGGAGCAAACCCATCCGCAGCATATCGGCGGTGGGTTCGACTATCCCTGGGGCAGGGTAAAATTGACCATCGCCCAACATGGATCAGCATTGCCGGACGGCAGTTATGGCGGCAATCCTTGCGGCTTTCTGTTCTACATCCAGGGGCTGAAAATCTACCATGCCTGCGACACCGGATTGTTTTACGACATGAAGCTGATTGGAGAAGAAAGGATCGATCTGGCGATTCTGCCGATCGGCGACAACTTTACCATGGGGCCGGACGATGCGCTGCGGGCCGTTAAACTCATCCAGCCGACCCGGGTGGTTCCGATTCATTACGACACCTTCGAGGTGATCCGTCAAGATCCTCTGGCCTGGGCCAAACGGGTGCGCAATGAAACCGCAGCAGAGGTAACTGTCCTGCAGCCGGGCGAATCGCTGCAGATGTGACCGGGCCGGCTCGGCCTTTCGGTTCGCTGTCGAATTGCATCAGGCTTTCTGCGAGCCACGACCGGCAGTCGAAAGCAGCGGCAATTCGGAATCTGCTTTTCGTTGGACCGAAGCCTTATCCGACTGTAGTTGGCGAAGGTCGGCTGCAACCTTTGCGTGAAGACGCTCCCGCCTCGAAGCGGACCAGAAGCCGTCGACCTTGCGTGCATTTTTCGCTACCGCGATAAAATAGTCCAGCAGGTTTAGATCTGCCTTTACATTTCGGCCCCCTTGCCGGGCGGCTTCGATCCGGGTCAGCAGGGCAAGGGTGCCGAACAGATACAGGCTTAGATTGGTGATACGCCGCAGAAAGAACTGTTTTTCAGTCACTCTCCTGCCATATATCAGCAAGCCTAAAGCCAGCATCCATCTTAAAAGGGTAGCATTGTAACGGGCGAAGCGTTTTGCGCGGTTCATCGCCGCATGCCGGAAGTGCAGTTTCCAGCGCGGCGGCAACAGCAGCTTTTTCAGCAGGAACAGCATTTTGGAAAAGCGGCCACTGGTTTCAGCCTGCATCTGCTTCGTGAGCCTGCGAAGGACGAAAAGCGCCGGATAGATGGAGTGGATTTCCGTAGTCCCCTCAAAGATGGTTGTCACCCGAAAATCCCGCATCCGCTTTTCGTAAGGCTGAGTGGTGAGATACCCCGAACCGCCGGCCACCTGCAGGGCATCGTAGAGAGTATTCCAGGCCCGGGTCGTGCCGAAGAGCTTGCAGTGAGAGGATTCGACGGCAACCTGCGCCAAAGGTTGGCTTTCCAGCATTGCGGCCGTATAATCCGTCATGGCTGAGGCGACCACGCCGTTGACTCTTGCGCTCACCAGTTTTTCCTGGATCAGTTCGAAATCGACGATTGGGGCACCGAACTGGGTTCGTCGCTTTGCCCGTTCGTTCATGTCCGCCAGGGATTGTTTCATCATCCCCGCGGACCCTGCGCCCAGTGCCAGACGGCCGTAGTTTAAAATGGTCATGGCGATTTTGAACCCGTCCCCCGGACTTCCCAATAGATTTTCCCGCGGGACCTTGACGCTTTTGAAATGAACGGTGGCCGTTGAGCTCGCCTTCAGCCCCATTTTTGGCATGTCCTTGCCGACGCGCACGCCCTCCCAGGCGGTTTCCACAATAAAGGCGCCCATCTGCCCGGGTTTTTCTGCATCCATTTGAGCAAAAACCGTCATGGCACCGGCAAGGTTGGCGTTCGTGATGTAGGCCTTGCTGCCTTCTAAAATGTAATGCCGGCCATCTTCGGACAACCGGGCGGTTGTCTCGATGTTGCGGGCATCCGATCCGGTATTCGGTTCGGTCAGGGCATAGGAGAAAATGATATCTCCTGAAGCAGCCGGTACCAGGTATTTTTCTTTCTGCGTCTCGGAGCCAAAGAGCACGATCCCTTTTACACCGATGGACAGATGAGCCAGGGCCGTAAAACCGATAGCCATGCCGCTGGCCATGGTCTTTTCTACAATTTTCAAATACTGGCGCATACTCAATCCCAATCCGCCATAAGCTTTCGGGATGGTCAGGCCGAAGAAGCCAAGCTTCTTGAGCCCCTGCAACACCTTTTCCCGGCTTTTTTCAAGGTCGTCGCCCTCGCTTTCCGGGGTAGCCGCGGTCATCTCCAGGTAATGGCGGATGAATTCAGTGACCTTTTCCTCGGGCGCTGTCTCTTCGCCAGCTGGCAGTTCGGTGAGTTCCAGTGGACCCAGATACAGATCTGGCAGAACATTTACCGGTTTCATTCATTTATGCCTTTCATGTCGTTGGTGTGAGTGTTTCATGTGCCGAATCAATTTCTTCAATAGTGATCCAGTCATACAGCAATCAACCCGTTTACCCTGTAGTCGAACCGGTCCCGCGCTCCCTTACAGATCCGATTGGATTCCCGTTCTGGACAGGGGTTTTCCGAATGGGGATTGCCTGCATGGTTTACCGATGTTATAACCGTTACAT
>JAHEIV010000380.1 GCA_024639205.1 Deltaproteobacteria bacterium
TTCATGGTTTACAGGGGCTTTGGCGGATTTGTCGAATTCTTTGCCCGGATGAACCGTGACATCCCCGAGTTGCTCGCCGGCCCGGGTTTGTTTAAACTCAACGTTTTCATAGGATTGGCCCTGCCGTGGCTGTTTTTCTCCATCTCCAATCCGCAGGTCACCCAGCGGCTGTTCGTACCGCAGTCCGTCAGGGCATTCAAGCAGATGATCGGCGGTTTTCTCATCTTCGGATTTCTTTACACGCTGGTATCCGTTTTCTGGGGCTTTGGTGCCCGTTTGCTGATACCCGATCTGCAATCGGCCGACCTGGCCACACCGGCCCTGCTGGCTCTTCCGATCATACCCCGGCTGATTGCCGTTGTCGTCATGATCGGTATTCTATCGGCTGCCATATCGACCATCGACTCCATTTTGCTGAGCCTTTCATCGATGTGCTCCCGCGATATTCTGAAGGCCGGCTTCGCAGCCGGCATGACCGAGGAGTCGGAACTGCGATTCGGCAAGCTGATCATCCCGGTTCTGGCGGTAGTGTTTTTTGTCTTTGCCTACTGGGCAGCCGGAAAATCGGGGCTGGCGTTTATGATCGCCCCGCTGGCTTCGGCTGCTTCCGCAGGGTTGCTGATGGCCGTGCCGGCCATCATCGGGGCGTTTTTCTGGCGACGGGCCACAGCTGCAGGAGCCCTGGCGAGTATGCTGGGCGGTGCCGCCCTGGTCCTGGTCCTGCAGCTGACCGGAACCAAACCGCTGAACGTTTGGCCCGGAGTGTGGGGGCTGGCGGTCTGCACCGTTCTTTACGTCAGCATCAGTTTACTTACCAGGGCTCCGGTTGAAAAAGCCGAAGAATTTATCGGGTACCTGAAAAAAAACCTGCGAAGATACCGATTTATATGAGCGCCTCAACTTCGATAGAAGCGACCAAATCTTCGGAAAAATATCTGCGGTACGCACCGGTGCGCGACGTTCTGTTCGTGCTGGGAGCCGGGGCCTCGCACCCCGACGGGGTTCCCCTGCAGCAGGATATCTTGCCGATGATCATTTCCGATGAAATGAAAGAGATCAGCAACTCGGCGATCGGCAATCAGGTCAAAGAATTTATCGTCGACAACTTCTCCATCCATCCCGATGCCGGCAGTTTTCCGAAGCTGGAAGCCATTTTCGGCTTTCTGGACTATTTCATCCAGCAAAACGAAAGCCTGAGTTCGAAATACACCAATGAAACGATTCGCGAGATCAAGGAAAACTTCATCAAAATTATTCATTATATTGTCAACCGCCGCACGGACAAGCGCAGTTCAACCTATCATCTATTCTGGGAAACCGTCGCCAAATACAACCGCAACATCTCGATCATCACCCTGAACTACGACACCCTTCTGGAGCAGGCTTTCGATTTTTTGTTTCAGAAACACGGTTACATCGATTACAGCATCCACCTGATGAACTACGACAAACTCGACGAGCTCAAAGAGTTTAACTTCTGGATCAATCCCCGGGAACCCATATCGATCCGACCGGGAGAGGACCCGGTTCCCATTAAAATCATCAAGTTGCACGGAAGCCTGAATTGGAAGTATTGCAACTGCTGCAACCACACGCTGCTGACCCCGTGGGACCGTAAAATCGATCTGAACCGCGGCAAGCTCATTGGTCACACGTTTCCCGATGATAAAGAATATGACTATTTCTGTCCCATCGACCAGACCGAGTTCCAGACCCTGATCATGCCGCCATCGTATATCAAGTCACTAAACAACCCGATCGTCACGCAGCTGTTCGGAGAGGCCTCCCGGGAGATACGGATGAGTCGGAAAATCGCTTTTATCGGCTACTCGCTCTCCGATGCCGACGTGCACATCAAGGCCCTTTTCAAAAAACACCTGAAAGCCAACACCGAACTTATCGTGGTGAACACCAAACGCTCGACCAATCTCCGGCAGCAATACCATGCCCTGTCGGACCATGTCCGGTTCATGCATCGTTCCTTTGAAAATCTGGTTCATGATGAAAGCAGCATGCGCCGGATTCTGGCCGAGCCGTAGCATGAGCAAAATGCCCGTCCTGTGCATTGAAACGGCCGCATCCGCCCGAGCGGCGAGCGATTGCACACTGCGAAATCCGATTCTCCTATGGTACGTTCGATCCTCAGGTTTCAGCTGAAAAGTTTTTTTCTGCTGCTTTGCATCGTTGTCCTGATTGCCGCCGTCGGTCTTGCCAGAGACAAATTTACAGCTGCATTTTTTGTCCAGGCCCTCGACTGGTCCGGCTTTGGGTGCATCCTCATCGGCTGTGCCTCCATGCTGGGTTCTTTTGCCGCCCGGGGCAGTTTCGAAGTGCAGTTCAGCAGATCCGCGGGCAACGAACAATTGGACCGCCGGACAGCCAGAGACGTCAAGGATATGCTGGGATCATTCTACTACCTGATCCTTTTTACCTGGATCGGTGGGGTGCAGCTTCTGCTGTCGATGCTGATCCATCACAGTGCTGCCTGAGGACGCGGGGTGCGATGATCGATCCGTGCAGCAAGCCGACTCCCGGATCCCTTTGGTCTAAAAGGAGATCTTTATGAAGCTTTTTTCCATCGGTGACAGCATCACCCAGGGATTCATGTCTTTTGCCGCTGCGCGCACGGATGCCTGTTATTCGACCCTCATCGCCAGGGTGCTGGGAGTCGATCCGTACCAGATTCCATCGAGCTGGCCTCACGGCGGCTTACCACTCAACCTCGAAGTGCTGATGCGCAGCCTGGAAAGCAAGTTCGGCAGCGACATCTTCGGCCCGATTGAATGGCCACGGGCCGTCAACACCATCCGAAAATATATGGACAAGGTCGAAAGATACTATGAGCGCGGCAAGGGCAAGGTGGGTGCGGCTCATCCGGACGGAACCGTCTATTTTCACAACATCGCCGTCTTTGGCCTGCGGATCGCCGATGCCTGGGGAGTCGACGCGAGCCTTTGCAAAAAGATCATCCGAAAGACCCGGGGCCATGGAGACGAGTGGTTCTCCTGGCCGAATGCTCCTTTTTACCGGGCGTTCAATACGGTACTCAATCCCTCGCAGCAGACAGCCTACGACAAACTCAGCCCACTGGGTTGGCTGGAGACCCATGTTGCGGGGCTGCGGGACACTGCCGAACTGCCCGGGGTGGAAAACCTGATCCTGTGGCTGGGCAACAATAACGTGCTGGGCACCGTGCTCAGTTTGAAACCGAATCAGACCTGTGTCGTTGACGGAAAATGGCCGCACCAGCTAAGCCACGTCGATCGCGAACAACATGGCTGGAATTTCTGGCATCCCGATCATTTTGCCGCGGAGTACACCGAGCTGATGGATCGCGTCGATGCAATCATGCGCAGCAATCCGGCAGGGATCGATTGGAAGGTCTTTGTCTGCAATGTTCCCCATGTAACCATCGTTCCGCTTGCCAAGGGTTTCGGCCCGACAACGGTATACGAAGAAACAAAAGACGGCCGCACCCGGCAGTCGGTTTACTACAAGTACTACGCCTATTTCTTTATTCAGGAAAAAGACATCCACACCGGCCTGTGGCCGTTTCTGACGCAGCATAGGGCCCGCAGCATCGATCTGGCGATCAACGCCTACAACGCTTCGATCCGCAATGACATCGAACGCCTCAACCACCGACACGAAAGCCGCAGCGGACAGCAGCGATATTTCCTGGTGGATGCCAATCATGCACTGGCAGCGCTGG
>JAHEIV010000381.1:0-3246 GCA_024639205.1 Deltaproteobacteria bacterium
TGGTGTTTGGTGCTTGGTGTTTCGTTTATTGTGTTTTGTGTTTTGCGTTTTGTGTTTTCTGCTTGGTGTTGCGGGTCGTCTCGTTCCAAAGAGTCTGCCTGCCCGGCGTTTTTCATGACATGAAGAACCCAGATCAGGACGGTAATACCAAATAACTCGCATCCGAGAACAGACCCACAATCGCCCAGCTGCCGGCCATGAAGAAGTCGCCGATAATCAGTCCGACGAAGAACAACCGCAGCTTCTTGAAAAGGTGCACACCGCCATAGCGCATGCAAATGACGTTGCACAACCAACCGATAAAAAAACTGAACCAGAGAATCCGCATGGCCGAACTGTATGTGGTCAAATAGCCGATCGGGTGGATGGGCCACCAGTAGAATCGATGATAGCAGACAACCAACACCATCATAACCACGGCCCCGACCACAGAAAAAACCAAAACCCATTTCCCGCTGCGCATTGGCGACTCGACGAGATTGTGCACGTTTTCATAAACCGATACCGTGGACCGCACGGCCCAGTCCAGATCGAGTTCCCGGGCACCGAATTTGTAACAAAGGGTCAACATGGAAACGAACGATACCGCAACGGCAGCCAAAAGGGTGATGACAATGGTGCCCACAATCAATTTCTTGGGATCCATGCGATTCGTCACCCGCCCGGCATGGAGCAGCGACGGCATGAGGGATTCCCGCAGATCGAGAAAAAGCACCTTTTGAACCACGGCGGTGAGCAGCAGTCCGATACTGCCGAAAAAACGGGGACCGAAAATAAAGAGGAGTCCGTCAAGCGGCGCATTGGTCAATGTGAAATAGGCCAGGCCGCCCTGGCAAATCACCCGGGTGGCAACGAGCATCACCATGAAGAAAGCACACACCGTTAAAAAAGCCGGTAGGAGTGGCAGCCCAAAATAAACGCACAAACCGATCAGCAGCACCGAACCCCAAAAGAATCCCCAGAAAGAGAACCGGAAGGAAATCCACTCCGATTGGGTTGATTCGGGGACACGGAATCGCACTGCATCCCGCACGGTTTCCCAGAGATGGAATCGCGCCAGCCACAGAAGAAAAAGAAAAAAGACCGCATACGCCCCAATGGTCTGGGTTTCTTCCGGACGGGAGAGGGTCGGTCCGAAGGTAACACCCAAGGCCGCTTCCGGGATATCGTAACCCAGGATACCCAGCAGACCGAAAAGCAGACCACCGAAGATGAAAAAAATCCAGAATGAGAGAGATATCTGCTTTGACGTTAAAAATGCTAATCCGATAAAGGCCGGGTAGATGAAAATCTTTAGTTTGTAAAATCCGGAAAAAAGACCGTACTTGGGAAAGTATGACCCGGCCAAAATCAGGGTGGGAACCTGCGGTACGGAGGGTATATAGAAACTAAACCCGTTGATTAAGTGCAACACCACCGGGATGGCGAGTCCCGCCAGAAGAAAGCGGTCGGATAGAAAACGGCCCAATGCATTGTCGTCGTAAGCTTCCTGCATGAGTTGCGGAACCCGCAGAAGGGGGAAGTTCATCCGTTCGTTCTCGATCGCCTGCCGGCTGAGGATGTTGATCATGCAAAGCATCACGAAGTAACAGATGAAAATAAAGATCCCCCAAACCATGAGAGGCGGGAGCCAAGCGCTCCATGGAACCTGCCGAAACACTTCCCACCAGCTCAGGTTGCGCCCGCCGGCCAGCCCGTCGTAGAGGGAGGAAACCGCTTCCGGACTCTGCGGATAGAGCCCGCCGGGAAGTAGCGGCAACAGTTCCTCTGCCCAACGGCTTCCGAGTGTCGAAAAATACTGGGGTGCCGTCAGGTTGATGAAAAAGGTCCGAACCAAACCGGTGTAAGCAATTCCCGAGGCCAGGACCATCAGGA
The DNA here is from genome assembly GCA_024639205.1 of Deltaproteobacteria bacterium. GTDB lineage: Bacteria > Desulfobacterota > Desulfobacteria > Desulfobacterales > SG8-13 > SG8-13. The sequence goes on from JAHEIV010000381.1 coordinate 1,876, forward strand.
TCCAGATAAGCAGCAGCTCGCGCCCCGTTAGCCAGGACCATCTCGAAAAGACAGTCCTGAGTCCGGCGGTGGCCAACATCAGCCAGAAAAGAATGTAGAAAGGTGCCAGAGGGAAATGCCCGCCCCCCAACGGCGTTGCCGAACGATACACGTTGTTGAACGGTGTAATGGCGCAAATGAACATTGCCAGAACAAACCCGATCGTCAGGGCCCGAGCGCGTATCGACGCACCGCCTTTAACGCTCGCAGGGGCGGACGGGGCGCCGGATCCAGCCTTCACGCAGGATGTATCGTTGCCGTCGGTTGAATCGATTTTTTCCATACAGCTCACGTTCCGTCAGGTATCGTTGCGGTGCCCTCAGGGGCCGCGTCTATATACTGCCTGACATCTATGCCGCGCTTTTTCCCATCTGCGGCGATCAGCTCTTCATAGTGAACTTTGGAGATCGAATCGAGCGATCGCCACACCAGAAGAGTTTTTCGCAGTTCGTGGAGGAAGGCCTTGTTGATTCGCCGCCAGGCGTTCGCTTCTCCGGAAAGACGTTCAAGGAGGATTCTGATTTCGAGGAATCCGGGGTCTTCAGCAGATCGGCAGAAGGCCACCGCGACCTTCTGCATAATACCGAAATCGAAAGGCGCCAGCCAAATATCGGTTGTCAGCTGTAAAAATACTTCATCGCTGCCGGTGGCACTTGTCGCGCCCTCGAGGCCCTGGCGGTCGGGTTCATCTTCCGGGACCAGGCATTGGGTCATTGAAAAACCGATCTCTCCGGCGGAAAACAGGCCGTGGGATACATCTCGGTGCCCTTCGAAGTGATCCAGTAGGAAACCGCCGACACTCAGGTGCTCGCGGTGTTTCATCAGAAAGGGGAGGGTTACCTGCAGGCGATTCCCGACAGCTTCCGGAAGCCGCCAGGAGCGGTTGACGTCCGGTATGGCGATGTTGGCCGCAACCTTTGATGGGTAAATGACGGATACCAACACCACCAGAATCACCAGAACCATGGCCGCCACACCCGCTATGGAAGAATAGTTGACCGTTATCCCGGACCACAGGGCGGTGCCGGCCAGAACACCGGCCGTCGTCTGGGCCAGCAAGTAGCCGAGAACAACGCTGATAACCGCGAACGCCAGGGCCTCGGCAATGAAAAGAAACGACACGTGAGAGGGGGCCAGCCCTACGGCGGTGTAAATACCGATTTCCCGTTTTCTTTCATAAACGCTGCCGATCATCGTGTTGAGGACGATAAAAACGGAAATGACCAGAGGGATGACCACATTGGGGACACCGCTGTAACTCATGGTGTCGCTGGCCTGGTAGAGATACGTACCGTCCGTTTGCCCGGCAAAGAGCGTCAAGCCGAACCGGTC
>JAHEIV010000381.1:3256-3710 GCA_024639205.1 Deltaproteobacteria bacterium
TTGACCCGCCCGCCTTCGGGTTTGACGGCAACGCCTTTGAGTTTGCCCCCGGCACTCATTAAAAATGCGTCCGGAACGATCAACATGCGGTCGGCATCGACGTGCTGGTACCGACTCTGGTACGAACGGACTTCCTCCCCTGACTCCATGGCCTCCATTTCCACCTCGGTCATCTCCATGGAAACTTCGCTCGGAAAAGTCACCGTTGAAAGAGGCTCTCCGTCCAAATCGGTGTTTTCCATTAAACGGAGGCTCGAAAACACCCCGACCACCCGAAACGGAAGACCCCAGATGAGCACATCGGTGTCCTGGCTTAACACCGGATCGACGGCCAGCTCCTCCGCCATCCGCTCAGAAAGCAGAACCGCCCGCTGCTCCGACTCCCGAAACCATCGGCCGCCGACAAGAATCCGCTCCATGCCGGTCACCTTGGTTTCGGCGGCTGACAAACCGA
>JAHEIV010000024.1 GCA_024639205.1 Deltaproteobacteria bacterium
TACGCTGAATCAGCAACCCTATTTTCGAGCCCACTTGGCTGGACTGTCTATACTGGAGTCGGTCCTGGCCAAATCCACGTTCTTGGTACCCTGGAACACCAGGGTGCCCCCGCCGCTGGCGCCTCGATCCGGCCCTGCGCTCCAACCGTAATCGGATCCGAGATAATAATCGATCGCCAGATAGACGTCGTTGTCGGTCCCATAGGTTTCGGCGACTCTCAGATCGGCCCAGGTCAGGGTTTCGCGCCCGTTCAATTCCGATATGCCGGAGCTGATGGCGCGGTCCTTGGCGTTCTCGTCCAGGTCGATAAATTTGGGTATAGCTATGGCTGCTATCGCGCTGATAATAATCAGCACGGCAATAATTTCGAACAGCGTAAATCCGGCGCGACCGGACAGCAGACGATGCGTTGATCCATCCATGATCGACGACAACCGCCCCGACCAGCGACCCCAGGGCCGGATTCGGGACGGTAACGTTTTGGGAACGGTTGTTTGCGAAGATCCGCCATCGGCCGGCCGCAAAAAAGGCAGCAGGAGTCCCGCTGCCCTTAGGCCCGGCCTGTCGCCGACAGCCGGGTGCTGCAGAAAAAGCGCTGCAGCACTAGAACGGGCCGGCCCAAGTTGCGGGTCTGTCCAAAGCCGCTGAAGTCCGCGTCAGGGCAACATAATCTCCTGACTGGAACCGTAATTGGCTCTGGCCGGACGCTTGCGGATCGCCGGTGTTCCACTCATAATCGGATCCCAGATCGTATCCCGACGGTGACGCAGTGCTCAAATCGGTAAATACCTTCGTGTCCATTGCCGCGTCGCTGGCCGGCGGAGTGGGTTCGATTTTAACATTGGCCCACTGCAGGTTCTCCCGGCCGTTCAACTCTGAAATGCCGGCATCGATCGCGCGCTTTTTGGCATTGGTTTCCAGGTTGATGTAGCGGGGCACCGCTACAGCCGCCAGAATGCCGAGGATGATCAACACGGCGATGATTTCAACCAGTGTGAAACCCTCCTGATTTTTTACATGGTTCCACTTCATTGTGGTATGCTCCTTTCCGGTTCTAGTTTCTATGGATGCTTCCTGCAAAGGCACCGACAGGGTTTGTACATCGCTCCGTGCGGTCGGTGACTCTCTTTTGCCTCTGCCACATCCAAATGCAGATATTATGCCAGATAATCAAAGAAAAAACAAGATCTGATAAATGATTGAAAATCGAAGGATTTTGACACGTTATAAATCAACCTGTCTCAAGGTTCATTCGGATTCAATCGCCGTACGCGCAAAAAATTACAAAATATGTAGAAAACAAAAATTAAAATCTATTGTTTTTGATGCTTTTGACATCGATGTTGTGTTTTTTAATCCGGTGCCACAGGCTCCGCTGGTTGATACCGAGCAGCTCGGTGGCCCTGACCTGCACCCCGCCGGTCTTTCTCAGTGCATCGATGATCATGTTTTTTTCGATTTCAGCCAGCCGGTCATCCAGCGGAGCGGTCGCCGGGAAGGTGGGAATACCCTGATCGGCGTTGTCAAACGCACCGGTGATAAAGGCCGGCAGATGGATCGGTTCGATGTACCCGTCATCACAGATCACCGCCGCCCGCTCGATCACGTTTTGCAGCTCCCGGACGTTTCCGGGCCATGTGTAGGACATCAGCATTTGCAGCGACATGGATGTGATTTCGACATTATTTGATGATTTTTGAATAAAGTGGTCGACCAGGGCCGGAACGTCCTCCTTTCGTTCGCGCAGCGGCGGCAGGTGCAGGGTAAACACGTTGAGCCGGTAGAACAGGTCTTCCCGGAAATGGCCTTCCTGCACCATCAATTCCAGGTTTTTGTTGGTGGAAGCGATAAAGCGTACATCCACCTTGATGGTCTTGCTGCCGCCGACTCGGTAAAATTCTCTTTCCTGGATGACCCGCAAAATTTTGGACTGCAAATTATAGGGCATATCTCCGATTTCATCCAGAAACAGGGTGCCGCCGTTGGCCATGTCGAACTTACCGGGCTTAAAGGATGTGGCGCCGGTAAAAGCCCCTTTTTCATGACCGAACAGCTCGCTTTCCAGCAGCTCCTCGGGGATGGCGGCACAGTTGAGCTTGATAAAGGGTTTTTCGACCCGCAGGCCCTGCTCGAAAATGCTCGTTGCCACCAGCTCCTTGCCGGTTCCGCTTTCTCCCAGAATCAAGGCGGTGGAGTCGGTGGGGGAGACTTTCATGATCAGGCTCATCAGACCGCGCATGGGCAGGCTGTCGCCGATAATTTGCGGAAAATAGTGCTTCGACTCCATGCGACTCAGTACGTTGGTTACCTGGTCGAAGATGTGGGTAAACTGCTGAATCTGGTCACCGGATTTCGCCTGCAGATTTTCCGCCGGGGTGGAGGTCATCGGCGTGAGCTTTCGGGCCCGCTCGACGAACTGTTCGACCGGTTTTAAGATCAGGCGGATCAACACCACACCGGCGCCAAATGCCAGCATTCCGATCACCGCGGTTGCCCAGAATACCAGCTCGCTCCTGGCAGGCCCCTTACCGCTGGCAAATCCTGCCAGGCTCGATGAGACGATCGCTGCCAGCACGGCAAACCCCATGATGATAAACGGGATGATAATGTAGAGGCTGACGTGATAGCGGGGCAGTTTGCCCAGATCTTTATAGAGTTTTTTCAACATTGTCGGATAAACGATCTCCATGCACTGCCTTCCGACCGCAACCGTGCGCCCCCGCGGTTATTGCACGATTGTCGTCAGGTCCCACATGGGCAGAAAAATGGCCAGGGCGAAAAACCCCACCACCGCCGCCAGACCGACGGTCAGCAGGGGACCGATCGCCTCGGAAAGCTTGCCCATGGCGTATTCGACCTCGGTGTCGTAGTGATCGGCAACCTCCTGAAGCATTTCCTGCAGGTTGCCGGTTTCCTCACCGATGGCCACCATGTTGATCAGCATGGGGGTGAAATATTTCGAGTTGCTCAGCGGCCCGGCAATGCCGCGGCCTTCCTCCAAGAGGCTTTTAATCTCTTCGAGCTCCCGGGAAATGCTGGCGTTTCCGATGGTGCCCGACAGGATGCCCATCGACTCTAAGATATCCACACCGCTGGCATGCAAAATGGAGAAAATGCTCGCAAAGCGCGAGATCGCGGATTTGAGAATCAGCGGGCCGATGACCGGGATGTTTAAAATTGCCGTGTCGCGCACGTAGCGACCCTGCTCGGTGCGAAAATAGTAATACAGTCCCACAATGCCGAGAATCGTGCCTCCGATGATCACATGCCAGTATCCGGCCATGAACTTGTAAAGCTGCATGCAGATCACCGTCGGCAGCGGCAGATCGAGCCCGGCAGTGGTGAAGATGGTGACGAATTTGGGAATGACGAAGGTCAGCAGCACGATAAAGGCGATGACCAGGAAAACGACCACGATGATCGGATACTGCAGGGCGGACTTGATATCCGATTTGACCTTGTTTTCGTGATCCAGGATATACGTCAGCCGATTGAGGATTTCCGGCAGCGCGCCGCTGGCCTCACCGGCCTGAACCATGCTGCAGTAAAGCGGTGAAAACACCTTTGGGTGGTTGCGAAACGCCTCGGTCAGGCTGGCGCCCTCGTTGATGTCCTGATGCATCGTGTGCAGGACGGTTTTCATCTTCGGGTTTTCGGTCTGATCCTCGAGAATCTGCAGCAGGTTCAGCATGGAAACCCCGGCCCGGATCATGGTCCTGAACTGCTTGGTGAAAAGGATCAGGTCCGGAATCGAGATGGGCGTAAACCGGTCCAGGAAAGACTGCAGCGTCGCCCCCGAACTGCCCGCAATCTCCTTGACGTCGGTGGGAATATAGCCCTGGGCGGTCAGCTTGGTGTTGGCCGCATCGAGACTTTCTGCCTCGACGACTCCCGTGGCGGTCGCCCCCGCATCGGTGATAACCTGGTAGTTGAATTTCGGCATACGCTTTTTTGAAAAGAGTCTCTATCGTCTCCGCGGCTCAGCCCGCTGTTTTTATGAATACTTTTCAGATACACTGAAAAATATTCATGATATAAACGGGTTAGGTTAACACCGCCGAAGCTGCTTCCTCAAAAGTGGTGACGCCTTTGACGATTTTCTGGGCGGCGTCCTGTTTCAGCGTCGTGAAACTGCCCTGATCGATTGCGGTGCGGGCGATGTCGTGGGAAGAGCTCCTTTTTAGAATCATCTGCTGCACGTCGTCTTCGATCAGCAGCACTTCGTAAATGCCGGTGCGCCCCTTGTAGCCGGTGTGCATGCAGTTGAAACAACCGGCGCCCTGCTGAAAATTGGAGCTGTTGGAGTTATCGATATTCCAGTACGCCAGCGCTTCCGGCGGCGGCTGGAAGGGTTTTTTACAGTTTGAACACACGGTGCGAACCAGGCGCTGGGCAAAAGAGGCGATCATGGTCGAGGCCACCAGAAACGGTTCGATGCCCATGTCCACAAAGCGGGTGACGGCTCCGGCCGAGTCGTTGGTGTGCAGCGTGCTGAGCACCTTGTGTCCGGTCAGCGCGGCCTGAACGGCAATGGTGGCGGTTTCCGTGTCGCGGATCTCACCGACCATGATCACGTCCGGGTCCTGGCGCAGGATCGAGCGCAGCCCGTCGGCAAAGGTCATGCCGGCCTTGCGGTTGAGCTGCACCTGGCAGATTTTTTCGATCCGATACTCCACCGGATCTTCGACGGTGATGATGTTGATGTCCGGCTTGTTGATGGTCTTCAGCAGTGAGTACAGGCTGGTGCTCTTGCCGCTGCCGGTGGGCCCGGTGCTCAGGATCATCCCGTAGGGCCGGCTGATCACCGACACGATCTTGGCCCGATCCGTATCGGCCATCCCCAGGCGCTCCAGCGAATAAACGCCGCTGCTGGTATCCAGCAGACGCAGCACCATGTTCTCGCCGTAAATCGACGGGATCGTGGAGGCCCGGATGTTGATTTCCTTGTTTTTCATTTTTACCGTAAAGCGGCCGTCCTGCGGAATCCGGGATACGGAGATGTCCATGTTGGCTAAGATCTTGAGCCGGGAGATGATCGGCAGAAACATCGACTTGGGCGGTGCCGGCACCTCGTGCAACTTGCCGTCTACCCGAAAGCGGACCTGGACGAAATCTTTTTCCGGGCTGATGTGGATGTCGCTGGCTCCCTCGCGCACGCCCTGGGAAAGAACCGAGTTGACCAGCCTCACCACCGGCGCCTCTTCGGCCATCCCCTGCAGGGAGCTGACTTCCACATCTTCGGTGACCGGCTGCTTTTCGCCCTCCTTGTCGTACTGCATCTCCTCCATGTCTTCGAGCACATCGGTCATGCCGGAATAGGAGCCGTAAAGGGTGCTGAGAAGATGGTTGAGGTCCTGCTCGGTGCAGATAACGGTTTCCACCTCGTTGTTGGTGTAAACCTCGATGGCGTCCACGGCGTTGATGTCCATGGGGTCGATCATGGCCACCGTGAGCAGCAGGCCGGACTTTTTAAGCGGTGCGGCCTGGTAGCGAAAGGCCAGATCCGCCGGGACCACGTTCGCCAGGTCCTGCTCGACACGGTACTGGTCGGCCGAGTACTTTTTCAGATTCAGCTGGGTGGAGACCATGTCCACGATCTGCGATTCACTGACCACGCCTTCACGCACCAGAAACTGCCCGAGTTTTAGCCCGGACTTCTTCTGGTAGGGCAGCGCATCTTCGAGTTGCTTGTGGGTCAGCAGTCCGCCTTCAATCAGAATCTGTCCCAGTAATTTTTTGATATGTGGCATATTCTTATCTGATCCGTTTGTGGTGTTCCCGTTGTCTGCATTCTCTTTGCTATCCGAAATCCGGATCTGCAGCGAGGTTGTCAGCCGGGTTCTCGGGTGAAAATCGATGGCATAAAAACGCTATGGTTCCTTATTATACCATTCGGGCGCTGTTTATTCACCCCCCCCTTGGGTTTTTCGGCCTCCCGTGACGACCGAACCGTTCACGGGGTCATCCATTTTCATGCAGGAATCCGGTTACCCTCCCCGGTGCTTGGTCCGATGGCCGAAAAACGGGTCGGCGAAAAACACCGCGTCTTTCGACCAGATCGACAGCACCTCGCCGCCGGTGGCATATTTTCGGGGCAGCTGCTGCAGTCTTTTTGCGGCACTCGACTTTTTCACAAAATACTGATCCAGCACCAGGGCGAACTGCAGTCCCTTGTCCGGCTGCCAGTAGGGCAGCAGCCGAAGGCGAGGGCTGCCCCTGGGAAGCTCCCGCAGGTATCGATAGGCCTCGTTCAAGTTGTCTTTGCGGGCCAGGCGTACCCACCAGGCAGCCGAGTCGGGCGGCTGCACCCGGGCCGGGATGGCGGGCAGCTCCACCGTTTGCCCGATGGTGACCCGATCCGGGTCGTCGATGCTCGGATTTGCAAGTATCAGTGACTTGAAGTATTTCGAGTTGAAGTCGCCGTAAACACTTTGAATCAGTCCCGAAAGCGTTTCGCGGCGCATCAGGGTTACCTGGCCCAAAGAATCGGCGTGGCGCTGGTTTCCGTCAGCCGCTGGTTTGAGCGGGCGCACCGCCGGCTGGGCGGCAGCCGTCGGTGCAACGAAAGCCGGCGCAGCGGCAGCTGTTGCGGCCGGTGCAGTCGGTGGCGCAATGGCGGGCGCGTTTGCGGGCGCCGGCACCGCAGCGCTGTCCGTCTTGGCTTCGGCTGGCGATTCTTGCGGGCTCACCGCAGGGCCCCGGGCAGCGCGGGGCAGCTGGTTTGCCGCCAGACGGCCGGGCCCGACTGCCGGCTTGCTGAAGTTCGGACGAAATCCGTACCAATGAAAACCGATGGCAAATATCGCTACCGCCACGGCCACAGCAGGCAGCCCTAAGGCGATGGCGATCTTTTTCGTGCGCCGGGATCGATTCGGAAAGACGCGGCCGATGCACGTTCGTGCAAGGAACAGGTCGACCACGTTCCGGTTCTGGATGATCATCGTCAGGATGCAGCGGTGGCACAGGTTGATGATTTTACGCGGATACCCTCCGGTAGCCAGGTAGATGGCCAGCAGCGCCGGCTTGCTGAAAAAAGAGTAGGTTTTGAAGTTGTTGCTCGACTTTTCCAACCGGAAGCGGATCATGGACCGCGAATCCCGGAAATTCATCGGTTTGAGAAAGTGGTACAGGTTGATCCGGTCGGCAAAGTTGGAATAGGCGCGGATGGTGTTTTGAAACTCCAGCTGGGCAAAGATAACGATCTGCAGCAGTTTGTACTCGTTGGTCTCGTAATTGAGGAACTCGCGCAGCAGCTCCATGCAGAAGATCGGCAGCTTCTGCCCCTCGTCGATGATCAATATGACCGTCTTGCCCTCATCCACACCGCGGCCGAACAGGTACTGCTTGATCAGCTCTTTGAGCTGCCAGTCGTTGGTGTCTCTGGCCGGTTTGCGGCCCTTGAACATGGCGGCCACCGAGGCCAGAAACTCGGTGGTGCTGGTAAAGTGCGGATCGAGGATCAGGTGGGTTTCGAACTCTTCGGTATCGGTGAAACGGCGGATGACCTGGCGGCACAGGGTGGTTTTGCCGGTGCCGACATCACCGATGATCACGTTTAGCCCGCGGCGAAGGCGCAGGGCGAGTTCCAGCTTTTGCAGGCAGTCCAGATGCTGCCGGGACCCGTAAAAAAAGTCCGGATCCGGAGAATTGGAAAACGGTTCCCGATTGAGATTGAGAATGCTGAAATAGTCCAAAATTGAGACTTCGCTGTTGGGTTTTCAGATGGTTGTTTACGCCCGACTGGGGCTGAACGGATAAATTCACTCGACACAGGCCGCCTCGACACCACGGGTCGGATTTCAGCAGTAGATGCGATGAAGGTTTTCTGCTTCGGTTGATTACGGTTTTGTCTTCGCAGCGGCCGGCTGATCTTTGGTCTTCGATGACATCTGCTCCATCGGTCGCTCCTCTAAGATGTAGGGAGTGATAAAGATCAGCAGCTCATCCATTTCGTTGGCCCTGGTCTTGTTGCCAAACAGCCATCCGAGTCCGGGCACGTCTTTCAAATAAGGGATCCCCTGGCTGCCCGTAGCCGTCTTCTCCTCGCTCAATCCGCCGATCACGGTTGTCTGGCCGTTGAACAGTATGACGTTGGTTTCCGCCTTGCGCGTGATGATCGTCGGGTTTCCAGCCACCGTTCTCGTAAAATCGGGCTCATCCTTGTTGACCACAATCTTCAGCTTCAGGGATTCGGAATCGATGACATTGGGCGTGACCTCCAGCTTCAGCACGGCCTGGATGTATTGAATGTTGACTTCGCCGTTTTCCACGGTCTGTATCGGGATTCGATCCCCGCTTTCGATCAGCGAGATCTGGTTTTCCAGCGTGGTGATGGACGGACTCGACAGGATGTTCAGCAAGCCTTCATCCTGCAGAGCCTGGAGCTGGAGCGACAGAACGCTGTTGCCGATGTTCTGAAACAAAAAGCCCAGTGACAGACCGATGTCGTCCGTCAGGTTAACAGGGAAATTGGACACCTGGCCGGCCGGAGGCAGGGCCACGATCGGGGTGAGGTTCTCGTCGAAAAGGGACGTATCCGGCGGAAATTCGCTGCCGGGGCCCATCCAGTAGTTTTTCCCGTTACCGGATCCGTACAGCAACCCGCCCCACTGGACCCCTAAAGCCCGGGCGGTGTCGTTGGTGGTTTCCACGATCTGGGCTTCGATCAAAATCTGGGATGTGGGCCGGTCGAGGAGCTCCACCACATCGATGATCCGGCGCACGTCTCCGGGTATGGCCTGTACAATCAGCGAGTTGGTATGTTCGTCCACCATCACGGTGCCGAGCAGGTTGCCCTCTTTGCCGGTGGAAATGAATTTTTCCAGGTTGTTGCGCAGCTTGCCGGCTTCGCTGTAATTGATTTTGAGAATGCGGGTGACGTAGGGCTCGATCTTGGTCAGCTCGTTTTTCTGCACCTCGCGCTTGAGCTCGTTTTCCATGTCCTGGATCGTCATGATCCGGATGATGTCCCCTTCCCAGGTGTAGGTCAGCCCCTGGGTGCGCAGCAGCCCCAAAAATGTCTGATCCCAGGGCGCATCGGTGATGTTGATGTTGACCTTGCCGGCGATCCTGTCGTTGAGCATGATGTTCTGGTTGGCCACCCGCGCCAGGGCCCGCAGCAGCACCGACACTTCGATGTCGCTCATCTTCATGGTGACCTTGCGGGTGGGCAGCGGTTTTTCCAGCGGAATCAAAGGTTCGGGCTCTTTCTCCGGGGCGGCGGGGTCCAGGCCTTCGCGGGAACGTATCTTGGTAGGCGGCGAGTACCCCTGGGAATCTTCGACCTTGGCTTTCCACTGCTCAAAGAACTTCTCGGACGCTGTCTCCTGATTGCCGGAAGCGCAGCCGACAGCGACTGCGGCGAGCAATAAGTACAGGGCCCAATTCAACGGCAACCGACGATATTTAGGTGTTCGCATGGCTATTCACCGGACTATTGGGTTTCCTCAATCGGAATGGATAATCTTCGCCTTCCTTTGAGCGTCTGAATTACCACCCGGTTCGGTAGAATCTTTCCCACCACGTAATCGGTTTGCGGGAGTTTCTCACCGGCTTCGTACTCCATACCGTTTATGATCGCCAGACTCTTGCTGCCCATCTGTAAAAACCCGGAGTAGATCAAATCTTTCGGCGGTTTTTCCAGCGGTGGAACGTCACCGGGACCTTCGGTTGAGTTCAGCAGCGGATCCGTGGTCCATTTGGCCGGAATGTGTTCGATGATGTAAGAGTCGATGTCCGAGAGCCCGTCCTTGGACATGGCCGCCACACTGGCGATAAACTTGTTGAATATGTCCAGCTTGCTTTCGGAGCTGGCCGCGGTCGACCGGCTTCGCGGCGGGCCCTCGATGAACAGCGCATAAAATCCATAAACGACGGTGAGCGCCATAAACACGAGAATGATTTTTTCACGCTTTGACATAACGTCACGCTTGAGTCGAACAGCCCTGTCTACCAGCAACCGGAACGGTACGGAACATGGAGCCGGATTATAACACTAAACCCCCACAAGTGTCTAAATATTTTGAAATTGTTACAAAAACGAGTTTTGAGTCGTAAAAACCCGCGCTATCACGTCTTTTCACCTGCCGGCGGTCAACCCACTGCAAGCCGCCGCGGCAAGAAGATGCGTTTGCTCAGTTCACTCGCTGGCCAGCCACAACCGTATTTCCATCTCCCGGGTATCTCTCACCGATCGGATGGTGATCTCTTCGATCTGTTCCAAATACGGCAGCTGGCAAAGCTCCAGCAAAAAAGGGTGCAGGTCGATAAACTCGCCCCGCAGCTCGATGTCGACCATCAGATATCCGCTGCGGTTGATCAACGTTTCAACCGCCGGTGTGAATCTGACCAGCGTCAGCCGGCTGTTTTTGGCCAGCTCGTTAAATGTGGCAGCCACCGTGCGGGTGTCGTCGGTTTTCAGTTTTTGCTTCGGAACGAAATTCAGTCCTTCCGGCGGCTTTACCTGCGCTTTTTTCAACAGGCTCTCGTAGACCGGCGTCAGTATTTTTTGCTCTTCGAGCTTGAGATTGGCATTGTCGATTTCAAAGTCGAGAGCAGCCGTTTCTTTGTGGGCCGGCAAAATTGCCAGCAGCAGAAACAAGATGACCCCCCCTGCCAGTATGATGATATACGAGAGGGTCTGGGCCGGTAACGCTGGGAGTTTTACTTTTGCCATTTCGTTTCAGTCAGTCTTTATGATGACACCTGCTCAGCAGGGAAATCGCCGGCAGCATTTCTTGTTGGTTGAAGCATAACCGGCTCTTCCCGTATTGAGATAACGTCCGTATCGTTTTCTCACCAGTTGGGAACCGGTCCGGATACACCTTCTCACGGTTCGGCAAATAAATCCATTACAACAGATCCAGCTGGGCGTCGAACTTCAACACTTCCTTGTCGAACAAAAAGCTTTTCTCCTTGCTGTTGATAGCCGGCTTGTCAAACAGCGGCGAATCGTCGAGCTTGAGCAGGTAGCTGGCCAGCGAGGCTTCCATGCTCAAGCGGTCGCCTAAAACGATGCCCTCCAGCTTCAGGTATTTTTGCAGCGTTTCCCCGGTGTTGATCGGATTTCCGCTCACCTGGACCGATATGCTGGTCAAACGGACATTCGGCGGCGTCCGGTTCGAAATTTCCGTTAAGACCACCAGGCCCATGTACTTTCTGCTGAACTCCCGGAACTCCACGTTTTTCTGCCTGGTTTTTTCCACCAGGTTAAGGATCAGTTTTTGGTCGACCCGCATTTTATAACGCTTGAGCTGGCTTTGGAGCCGCGAGACGCTGCCCTTCTTTTCATCGATGACCGTACCCTGCCACATGTAATAGCCCACGCAGGAGGCCATGACCGCCAGAAAACAGACCATGAAAATCCGGCTGAACAACCGGTTGCGGGCGGTTTTGGCTTTTTCCGTGAAGGTGTGCAGAAAGTTCGGGGTGTGGGCGTTATCGGACAGGGCCATACCCATCGCCGGTGCAAACGATCCTCTCACTGCATCGGACTTCGGGCCGGTTACCTCGCCGAGAAACTGGGCATCGGTGGTAAACGGATCGAAGGTTTCCCGCGGCAGCCCCAGCTCGTCACCGATGTAGTCGACGATGCGGCGGTGCGGGCGAATGCCGCTGGAGATATATATTTTCTGCACCCGCTCATTTTCGATATTGGCGGCATAGTGCTCGTAGGTGCGCTCCACCTGCTGTACCAGCCGTTCCAGGGCCGGCAGGATCATCTTGAAGATTTCTTCTTCTTCGGGTCCCAGCTCTGCGTCGATCTCAGCTTCCGGCGAGGCGTCGTGAACCAGGCTAAAGAAAATCTCCTTGGCCTTCTCCGAGTCGATCTTCGAGCGGGTCGGTTCGACCGGCCGCGGCGCTGACGTGGGCGTTTCCAGAAAATCCGCCGGTATCTCGATGCCGTTATCTTCGGGCTCGCGGTCGACGATTTCCCCGCGCATGGCCTCGCTCATGGTTTTGATGCCGGCCTTGATGCCGCGCGAGAGCACCAGGTTGCCGCCTGAAAAGATGTCGATGCGGCTCCAGTCCCTTCCGATGTAAAGGCTGGAGACGGTTTTAACGTCGGTCTGAATCCATCCGGTTCGAAACAGGTTCTGAAAGGCAAACGGTACGATCGATATGCCGTTGAGGGGGTAACCGCTTTTGGCAAATACGGTTTTGAAGTGATCGATTTCCGCCTGGGGCGCCGTAAGAGAAACCACGTCGTATTTGGGCGATCCCTCCTCGACCCGCTCGCGCAGGATCTCGTAGTCAAAGACCGCTTCGGCCTCATTGTAGGGCGCGACCTTTTTGTGCGACCAGTACACCACGTTGGGGATCTGTTTGGGCGGGACCTTGGGTATTTTCAGATACCGCATTTCCACCCGCGCCGACGATATGTTGCCCCAGATGGCGGCCTTTTTGCCGGATCCGCGAAACCGGCCGAGGTTTAGTTTCAAAAATCTGGAAAAATCCGGGTGATCCGGTGTGACGCCGGGCTCGAACGGGATGTGGGCGTAATCGAGCAGCTCGTAGCGGCTGTGTCCCAGGCTCATCATTTTGACGAGCTTGATTTCGTTGTAGCCGATGTCCACCCCGACGGTGATTGACTTTTTGATAGAAACGGCGGTTTGGAAACCGGATTTGAGGCGCTTGAAGAAAGGGGTCTTGGAACGCTGGGCAGAAGCGGCTCCCGGTTCAGGGCTGCTGTTGCTGCGAATCAGATCCAGAAGCTTTTCGGTGGAGGAAATTTCGTTCCGTTTAGCCAAAACCGTTCTCCGAAATCAAATTTCCGGCAGCCCAGAATAAGGAAGCTACCGCTTGTATCCGCATTCGACCCCGCGGTGCGCAGTCCCTGACCGGCCTGCAAACCGTCGGATGCACCCCCTTGCAGCAGGGCAGCGTAAGAAAACCTTTAAACGAATTCGGCAGCGGTAGCTATCAATGTGCAGGCAAACGCTGATCCAGTGAAACGGATCAGTGGTGACACCCAATTCTCAAAAATTTGTAACGGCAGCAAAATTTGTCGGAAATATGCTAAACACACCAATTAACTCATAATCTATCTGAATTGTCAACAAATAACCCGTACGAAAGCCGCAATGCACCCCATGCGGGTCTTCAGACCGTGCCTGCAGAATATCCCTACCGGTGTTTGAGCGACCCAACAAATTTTGCTGTCTATTATACCATAGCCGGCCGTTTTTTGAAACCGGGCGATTGTTTTTCCATTGCGGTTTTTGCACCGTCTAAAAGCGCGTTTTCACCCATCGATTTCCCATCGCCATCGCGACAAACCGGGTGGGGTTCCGGCGACTCGCAGCCTTTTTTTGAGCCGGCAGCAGTCAGGGGCCGCAGGCGTGCCGCCGGTTCCACTGAAAGGTGGCGCTGACGAGGGTCCTATCAATCAATGACGATTTATTCGTTGAACAAGACCGCGCAGGGGTTTGCGGCTGCGGCCCGCGGGAGCGCACGGCGCAACCCGGGAACCTGCGGACTGGGCAGCCCGGCGCAAACAAATACCCTTTCGGGACGGACACCGCGGTGATGGCAGCCACTGCTGCCGATCGGGGAATTGCTGACCGCAGGTTCAACGAAAAACTTGTGTCCGGCGGGCAATGGTGATAGGCGATTGTTAGATCTTTGATGATAATTTACTGTTCGACAATCCGGTGGATTGATCCGCCGATGCCCTCTTTTGGGGCAGCAGGGGTTGCAGCGAAAAACCTCGTTTACACCACCCCCTTGAAAAGACCCGGGGGGATTCGATAGGGGTGAAAACAGATCTTGAAGGCCAGTCGTCTTACCACACACAACAGGGGAATTGCGCAATGATGGCAGCAGGGTTTTGCGGACGGTTCAGTCGGTTCATTGCAGGCGGCCGCCGGCC
>JAHEIV010000025.1:0-924 GCA_024639205.1 Deltaproteobacteria bacterium
ACCAAGAGCATGGTATCCAAAGCACTGGAGATTGGACGGTAATATGGATTCAATCAATTTTCCGGCCAACTGGCCTGGCATGAACGGATCCCCAACCGCGGAAAACGCGAAATCGGTTCCATCGGAGACCTCGTTCGGCGAAATCATCCAGCAGTCCATCGCCGATGTGAACCGGCTCCAGGCAGAAGCCGACGATGCGGTACAGGATCTAAACACCGGCGAAAACAAAGACATTCACGGCACGTTAATCGCCCTTGAAAAGGCGGATATCTCGTTTCAGCTGTTGATGCAGGTCCGCAACAAGATCATCGCCGCTTATCAAGAGATCATGCGGATGCAGTTATAACCCGAATATTTCAGGGTGTGGGGAGGATTGAATGCCCTCGGCAATTATGGTTTCACAGCTAAGAACCGCCATCGCCGGTCTTTCACCGGCTAAAAAACTGACCCTGGTCGCCCTGGTGGCCGGCATGTTCGCCGTTTTCGTTTACCTGATCTCCTGGTCGGGCCAGCATCAGTATCATCATTTGTTTACCAATCTGGTGCCGGAAGACGCCGGCGAAATCCTCGCGTATCTGAAAGAACGAAAGGTGCCCTACCAGGTCTCCGCCGGTGGAAGTGCCATTTTGGTGCCGGAAGATCGGGTGCATGAAAGCCGCATGGAGCTGGCTTCCCGGGGGTTGCCCCAGGGAAGCGGGGTCGGGTTCGAAGTGTTCGACAACTCCCGACTGGGAATGACCGAGTTTGTCCAGAACGTAAATTATCAGCGCGCCTTGCAGGGAGAACTTTCCCGAACGATCAACCAGATTGCGGAAGTCGAAAATTCTCGGGTCCACATCGTGATGCCGTCCCGATCGGTGTTCATTGAAGACGAGGAGCCGGCTTCCGCCTCGGTGGTATTGAATCTGCGCCGCGGCAAATGGT
>JAHEIV010000025.1:934-13863 GCA_024639205.1 Deltaproteobacteria bacterium
TTGAGTCCGGAACATGTCACCGTCGTCGACAGCAACGGAAAACTGCTGGCCGGTTTTACGGAAGGCAGCACCCTGGCAAAGCTCAGCTCGGACCAACTCGAATACCAGGATAAGCTGGAGAGCAATCTGGAAAATCGCGTGAAAACCATGCTTGAAAAGGCCCTGGGCAGGGACCGGGCAGTGGTTCGGATCTCATGTGCGCTGAATTTCAAACGACAGGAAATGACAGAGGAACGCTACTACCCGGACAACCGCGTGATTCGCAGCGAGCAGGTGCTCAGCGAAAAATCGGCTGACCGCTCCGGCCTGCCTGCCGGTGTTCCCGGAGTCCGCTCCAATCTGGCCAGAAGACCGAATACCGCACAGCAGACCGATCAAAACGACTTCGAAAAAAACGATCGTACCGTCAACTATGAGATCGGCAAACGGGTCAGCCATGTCGTGGAGCCGGTGGCCAATGTGAAAAACATATCCGCCGCAGTGGTCGTAGACGGTAACTACCAGCAGATCAAGAACAGGGACGGCAGTACCGGCTGGAAATACAGCCCGCGTTCAACAGAGGAGATGGAGCAGATCAAAAGCATCGTTATGGGAGCGATCAACTTCGATGCGCAGCGCGGGGATAAGGTCGAAGTGGCGAACATACCCTTTGGGACTGAAAAACTGGAAGGAAGGCTGGTCGAGCCGGTTCAGAAAGGATGGCTGGATAAACTCAGCGCCTACAAAACCCCGCTGCGCTATTTCTTCCTGGCCGTGTTCATGCTGTGCTGCTTCCTGTTTGTTGTCCGTCCCCTGAGCAAATGGCTGACGGCAGCGGGGGGAAGCGATGTCGAAATGCTGCAACAGTTTCCCAAAACGGTCGGTGAAATCGAAAGTGAGCTCGGCGGTACCGGCGCCGGCCCGTATCGCGAGGAGTTGAATCAACTGCTTACCTCCGGGGGTGAGCTCACCGTCGGTGTGGCACGGGACTGGATGCAGGAGAAATAGATCGTAAATGAAATCATCTGCTCAATCAAATCAGAATGCGGGACCGCGCAATCTGCCCGGTTCGCTCAAAATTGCCATACTGGTTCGATCTCTTAACCAGGTGGCATCGCAGAATTTACTCAATACCCTGTCCGATCAGGAAAGAGATGTCATTTACAATCACCTGGCAGATATGGGGCCCGTATCCTCGGATCTGGCAGAAAATATAGCCCGGGAATTTGCTGAAAAATTGCGGCAGTTTGAGAAATCAAAACAATTCGGGCGACACGGTCAAGACGGTGAGCTGCCGCTGGGCGACCAGGCCGGCGAAACCAGCGCCGGTGAAGGACTGAAAGCCATTCTGGAACTGGAGCCGGATCGACTGTTTACGCTTTTAAAGGATGAACATCCCCAGACCATTGCCATCATCCTGGTTCACCTGGACACTGCCGTTGCCGGTGAAATTCTTTCCATGATGCCCGATGAAGTCAAACTGGATGTTTCGCTTCGCATTGCCAGCCTGGACAAGGTCCTTTCGGGCATGGTGGATGAAATCAACAGCGTATTTGAAGAAATATTGAAAAACAAGGATACCACCGTGACACGCGTTAAAGGGGGTGCGGAGAAACTGGCCGAAATACTAAACCAGATCGACGAATCATCGGGCAAAGTCATCATGGAGCAAATCGAAAGCGATAGTCCCGACCTGGCCGCAGAAATCAAACAGAAAATGTTCGTGTTCGAGAACGTCGTCCAGGTTGACGATCGCGGTTTTCAAAAGATGCTGCGGCGCATCGAAACGGCCGATCTTGCCATCGCCTTGAAGGCGGCTTCAGATGAAGTAAAAGACAAAATCTTCCGGAACATGTCCGCTCGGGCGGGAGAAATGCTGAAAGAGGAAATCGAAGACATGGGACCGGTGCGCATGAAGGATGTTTTGGATGCGCAGCAGAAGCTCGCTACGTTGATCCAGGAAATGGAGGCCAGCGGGGAGGTGATCATCAGCGGTCGCAGAGGAGAAACCATGGTGACATAACCCGCTACCGTCCATAATACTTTTAAACCACCCGGGGAAAATTTTCACCAAAATTTCGGATGTACGGATAAACGGAGGAGCCCTTGAACAGAGAAAAACAATTCCGACTGCATCATTTCCCACAGATACCCGTGCAAATCGTCGAGCGGTCTAAAGGCCGGGGCAACAACGGGCAGCGCTTTCAGCGGCTTTACAACACCACGGCAGCGAAAGTGGAGAGGCACGGGGATACCTGTCTGCTGAATGCGACGGAGCCCGGCGCTGCATCTGCATCCGACCTGATGAGCATCGAGTCCGAGGCGTATGCGAATGGATTCAGCAAAGGAGAACAAGATGGCCTTGAAACTGCCAGAGAAAAGATCCAACGGGCCATCGACTCGCTTGCAAAGGCAGCCGAGGACCTGACGCGTCTGCATCAAACCCTTGCCCGTGATAGCGAAGCGAGACTCGTTGAACTGGCGCTGGCTATCGGGCGAAAAATCGTGGGTTACGAGATTACCGCCAACCGGGAAGTTGTCGTTACCATCGCCCGGGAAGCGCTGAAAAGCGTCGGGAATATGCAGGAAGTCACCTTAAAAATGAATCCGGCGGATTTGCGCTTTCTGGAAGAAAATCACCCGTCCCTTTCCCAGCTGGCGCCGCACATCGCCCGGGTCAACCTTGAGGCCGTCGACAGCGTCGAAAGTGGCGGATGTGTGATCGACAGC
The DNA here is from genome assembly GCA_024639205.1 of Deltaproteobacteria bacterium. Lineage (GTDB taxonomy): Bacteria > Desulfobacterota > Desulfobacteria > Desulfobacterales > SG8-13 > SG8-13. Next base: position 3,644 of record JAHEIV010000025.1, read on the forward strand.
CCCTGTGGCGTGGTCGATGCGCAGATCGACAGCCAGTTGAAGCTGATCGAAAAGGCTTTTCAAACGGAACTCAGCAAAATCAACGAACCGGAATCGTGATGGAATGCCAGATTGATCTAAACAGATATCAAACCTGCCTTGCGGATTGTCACCCTATCCAGATAAGCGGCAAGGTATCCGACGTGGTCGGTCTGGTGGTGGAAGCTGTCTGCCCGATGTCACGGATCGGCTGCGTTTGCGATATTTATACTCAGGATGGTTCCCGCAAGCTGACAGCGGAGGTGATGGGATTTCGGGAAAACAAATTGCTTCTGATGCCCCTGCAGGAAATTCGCGGTATTGGTCCGGGCTGCCGCATCGTTGTCCGCAACGAAAACGCCGCCACCCCGGTGGGACCCAGCCTGCTGGGTCGTGTCATCGACGGTCTCGGTCATCCAATCGACGGTAAAGGCGGCATCATCGCCGAGCAGACCTATCCGATATATGCCGATCCGATCAATCCGTTGGAGCGAAAGAGAATCGATCGACCGTTGGATATTGGCGTGCGGGCCATTAACGGACTGCTCACCGTCGGCTGCGGCCAGCGCGTGGGTATATTTTCCGGGTCCGGGGTGGGCAAAAGTGTGCTGCTGGGAATGATGGCCCGCAACACGGCTGCCGATGTAAACGTGATCGCCCTGATCGGAGAGCGGGGGCGGGAGGTGAACGAGTTCATCGAGAAAGAGCTCGGCGAAGAGGGCTTGCGGCGATCGGTTATTGTGGTAGCCACCTCCGACCAGTTGCCCATGATCCGTTTACGAGGCGCGTACATTGCAACGGCCATTGCCGAGTATTTTCGCGACCACGGAAAAAACGTCCTGTTGATGATGGATTCGGTAACCCGGTTTGCCATGGCCCAGCGGGAGATCGGACTGGCGATGGGTGAACCCCCCACTACCAAGGGATACACACCTTCGGTTTTTACCCTGCTGCCAAAGCTGCTTGAGAGGGCGGGGACGACCGGCAGCCAGGGGGCTATTACCGGGCTTTACACGGTACTGGTGGAAGGTGACGATACCAACGAGCCGGTCGCCGACGCCCTGCGGGCTATCCTCGACGGGCACATCTGCCTATCCCGGGATCTGGCGATGCAGTGCCAGTTTCCGGCCATCGATGTGTTGGCCAGCATCAGCCGGGTGATGGACGACGTGGTCGCAACCGGTCACATCGAATCGGCCCGCCAACTGAAATCGATCCTTGCGACATACAAGCAGTCCGAGGATTTAATCAATATTGGTGCATATGTTGCCGGCAGTAACGCTAAGATCGATCTTTCCATCCGGATGATTGACCGGATTCGACAGTACCTGATGCAGGATACGCTTGAAAAAGCCGATTTCGAAGAAAGTGTCCGGGATCTGGAGCGCCTGCTCAGTGAATCCGAGCAGTTGGCGTTTGACTTTCAGAACCAAGATGAGCCGCAAGGTTAGGCGGCCGGTTTAGACGAGTTTGACCATGTATCGATTCAGACTGGAAACGCTTCTACGACGCCGGAAACAAATCGAGGATCGGCGGCAAACCGAACTGTCTGCGCAGCAGGTAGCGTTCGATCGGGCCAGCCGCACTCTCGACCGGTTCGAGTTGCTCCGTTCGAAAGTTCAGGGGAAACTCAAACACAAGCTGGCTCGCTGTACCACCATCGCCGATCTGATTACCTTTCAAACCTACCTGCACCGATTGTCCGATGAACTGGATGAACAGAAGAAAGTTGTGGCCACAGCGCAACAAAAAGTAGAGGAAAAACAGGCCCAGCTGATCGATGCGATGAAAAGCCGCAAGATTCTGGACAAGCTGAAAGAAAAAGAATCGTTGGCACACGGACAGCGAATAATGAAGATAGAGCAGAACTTCATGAATGAGGTCGCCGGCAACCGGCACCAGCGTCGTCGCCAGCACGCAAAATAAGCAGGATCGGCACTAGCCCGTCCTTTGAATAAGCGGCGGCAAACCATCTGCCGTTTACCATTTATATCATCAGCGAAAGCAGGGCGCTTTTTTACCAAGGCGCCCTTTGTCATTTTCAATCGCCACAACACTTCATCCGGTTTTGTGTCGCCGGGGCGGCAAACTTTTCCCAAACCGGAAAATCTTACCCTGTCTCAAACCGATTGCTTCCTTCATTATCCAAACGCCTTGTCACCGGAACGACATTGGACTGAGCGATAGCCAGGTCTAACAAATTGAAATATTTCATCTTTTTTGAATAGCACCGGATTAGCCACCGGATGTCGGCACACCGGATCTGTACCGCGACTTCTGGCACGCGACGTGCTTAGGTCTGAATAGAAAAGAAAAAACCCTTTCTACAGGAAAAAAAGGACATGCAAACCCAACTATTGTGCTGGCAAATCAAGCCCGGTGATCCAACCTCATTTCCGGCCGGTGAAAAAAAGACCGAAACTTCCGGCGGGTCGTCGCTGTCGGACCCGGAGCGATCCTTTCCCATGACGCTTGAACGGATAGCGGAAGCCGGCGATGCGGAACCCACCGCCGAGAGTCCGGGTGCCGCTGCGGCTTTGCTGCACCAGTTCGTGCAATCGGGTGAATCCGGACTTGCATGCGAAATGATATCGGACCGCTCGGAACCATCCATCGATATCGAGCAGATTCTGCCTCAAGGCCAGGGGACGGTGGACATCGAGTCAATCGCCGGCATCGTCGCGCCTTCGGACGGCGGACCCTCAGCGGCTGCAGCAGATGCCGGGGTCATCGCTGCGGCAGGGGAACTCCAGCCGGAAAATCCCGGCCAGGCGCCTTCTGATTCTTTGAAGGAGCAAGCACCGGCGGGGGGCTCCAACCGGGTTGAGATCGCACCAGCGGGCTCGAGCGCTGTCGGCGCAAGCACCGAGCCGGTTTTGGACATGCCGGCGACTCTTCGAACGCAGACCGGTGCCATGGCGGCTGCCGGATCGGCGGGCAGCGATTCGTCCATCGAGCCCCTGTTGAATTCTGCAGGCACGGGATCCGATGAGGCGGCGTTGCGCGATCCACCCCGGCCCGCGCAAATGGCGGCTGCACCGCTCTCACAGGGAAATCGGCCGGTCAGCGAACCTGTGTCTGCCGCTGAACCGGACCAGCCGCAGCCTGCAGCAGAGCGTGGGCAGGCCAGCCGAAACACCGCCGCTCGCCAGACGGATATTCCATCAGCCGCAGGCGATCGGCCGGTCGAAGTCAGTGAGTCGCCGGTCGATAAAGATACGGCTGCCAAAGATAAAGATTCCATAAAATCGAGCGACGGTGCGCAAAGAGCCCTGGGTTCCGCCGATCGGGTCGCATCCGAAAATTCGGAACCCACACTCGAGAAGGCAGCCACGGACATGAATGCACGGCAACCCCAGGCAGCCACAAATGACAGCCGGCTGTCGCAGCCAACCGGTGACCTCCAGGCGCTCGGCGAAGAACAGGCAAAAGCCGAGAAACCGAATCCAGCGGAGATCATCGACCAGATCGTTAAAAAGGCGGTAATTCGGCTGCGAGACGGTCATTCGGAAGCCCGCATCGAATTAAAGCCGGAACTGCTCGGGCATTTGCGCCTGCAGATTTCCACCGAGAATCAACAGGTGACCCTTCGCATTTTGACCGAGAATCCGCTGGTGAAAGAGATCATTGAAAGCAGCGCCGCACAGCTCAGAGCCGATCTTCAAGGTCAGGGTTTGCAGATGGAAGAGCTGGAGGTCGGTGTAAGCGGTGACCACGCCCGTTTTGGTGGACATCCGGATGAATCCAACCAACCACAGCGGGGGACGTCGAAAAGCACTGGCGACGCCGCAGAGGCAGCCAACGATGCCGCTGAAGGTGCATCGTCACCGACCCCGGCGGCCGGCACTCGCAGAGGCATTGACACGTTTGCATGAGCCTGACGGAAAATTGAACTTCTCCAACGAAAGGATCGCTTGATGTCTACCCCTATTTCGGCAATGGATGCCATTACTTCCCCGGTAAGCACTCAACCGTCCAGGGCGCCTGCCGAGCTCGGTAAAGCGGACTTCCTGAACATGCTGATTGCCCAGCTGCAGCACCAGGACCCGCTGAAGCCGCTGGAGAGCACAGAGTTTACCGCCCAGCTCGCCCAGTTTACTTCCCTGGAGCAGCTGACCAACATCAATACCAATCTGCAGCACTTGCAACAGGACCAGTCGTCAATGCATGACAACCAGGCGGTTGCTTTTATCGGCAAGCGCGTTGACGTGCGCGGCAATTCACTGTCTGTAAAGAACGGCTCCCCGGAGCAAATCCACTTCGACCTGGGCGCAACCGCCCAAACGGTCCTGGTCAATATCTACGATTCAAACGGCAATTATGTGCGGACCATCGAGTCGGGCTACCGGGGCGCAGGCGAAAACAAGCTCGTATGGGATGGAAACGATCAGGCCGGGTATTTACTGCCGGACGGCCGATATTCCTTTGAAGTGATGGCAGCGGATTCGCAGGGCCGTCCTGTCGACGCTGTCTCCTACGTGTCGTCGCGAGTGACCGGTGTAAGTTTTGAAGACCAGATGACCTATGTACTCACTGACGATGCCAAATATGCGGTAGGTGATATCCGCAGGGTAATGCAGCCGTAGAGCGCTGCGAACGGTTTTGATCCACTGAACGTGCCAGCGATGTAAATAGAATCACATCAACGCCAGACAGGAGGATTAGGAAAATGATTGGATCATTATTTGCAGGCATTTCCGGACTAAACGCCAATGCCACGGCCATGACCGTGGTTGGCGATAACATCGCCAATGTCAACACGACAGCGTTTAAAGCCAACCGGTTTTCTTTTGCCAATATTTTAAGCCAGTCCTTGGGTGGCGGCGGCGGGGATGACATCGGCCGCGGAGTCGATTTCTGGGGTACCACGGCCCTTTGGAGCCAGGGATCGCTGGAGAACACCAGCAATCCCACTGACATGGCCATCAACGGCAGAGGTTTTTTCATGGTCAACGACAGCAGCGGTTCCAGTTTCTACTCCCGGGCCGGGGAGTTTTCTTTCGACCGCAACGGTGATTTGCGCAATCCGGATGGATACCTGCTCCAGGGTTACCAGGTAACCGGTCTTTCGCCCACCGGCGGGTTGATACTCGGCGGCATCACGGATATCAATATCCCCGGAAACAGCACCTCTCCCCCGGCACCCTCCACCACATTTACCGTGGATGTCAACCTGGACGCCGGCGCTGCGCCGGGCCAAACCTATTCCACCACGATTTCGTCCTACGACTCGCTGGGCAATTCCATCCCGGTAACGCTCGATTTCCTCAACACCGGCATCGGACAGTGGACCGCCTCGGCTTCCATACCGGCATCTGCGGGTACCGGTGCGACCCTCAATGGTGCAGCCTCCATACCGGTCACCTTCGACCCCAGCGGCAACCTCTTGACGCCGCCCGGGGATGTGACGGTAGGGCTGGCGCTGACAAACGGCGCTGCCGCTCCTCAGAATATTCTCTGGGATCTGTATGATGCCGCCGGTCTGAACCGCGGAGACCTTACCGGTTATGCCGGACAATCTACGACAACCTTCCAGACACAGGACGGATATCCGGCCGGCAGTCTGCGAAGTGTGGCCGTGGATGAATCGGGGGTCGTTACCGGCTCTTATTCCAACGGCCAGTTGACGCCGCTTTTCCAGGTTGCCCTGGTCGATTTTCCGAGCCTGTATGGTTTAACGAAGATGGGCAACAATCTGTATGATGAGTCGCTGGATTCCGGACAGCCCTTGCCCGGCACCCCCGGCAGAGGCACGTTGGGTTCCATCAGCCCGCGTGCAATCGAAATGTCCAACGTGGACCTGGCCCAAGAGTTTGTAAAAATGATCACCACCCAGCGGGCATTTCAGGCCAACTCCCGGGTGATCACCACCAGCGACGAAGTCTTGACGGAGCTGATCAACATTAAACGATAATGATCGTTCTTCGCGTTTCTTTCCCATGCGACAGCGCGGCGCAACGCGCCGCGCTGTCGCATGGTGTCGTTTCAGTGGTGCTCAGCCATATCCATAACCATGCAGACCAGGGGCAGGGGCGGCAGTATACTCCCCGGCCTGAACAGCAGCGCCACTGATTCTTTCTCCGTCAAACCGTTGACAAGCCATCGCAATTGTTGACGGAGCACGACCCTCACAGATCGGTGTTAGCCCCCGTTATTGCTCATTTAAAGCCAATCAAGCCTGTGGCACAATCCTTGCTATATTTGTCTTGCAGCGGATCAAACCGCATATCGTAACCTGTTGGAGTGATCACCGATGGATGTTGCAACCTTGGGCGGTCTGTTTGTTGCCGGAGCGCTGGTACTTTCTTCTATCTTGATGGGTGGCTCCGGATCCTGGTTCATCAACTATCCATCGATGATGATTGTCATTGGCGGAACGATGGGCGCCACGTTGCTGGCTTACCCCATCGGCGATGTGCTGAGCGTGTTCGGAGTGGTAAAAAATGTCTTCCTGCATCGTTCGCAGTCCGTCCGCCAGCTGATTCCAATGCTTGCACAGGTGGCAAGGAAGGCGCGTCAGGAAGGAATTCTATCGTTTGAATCGCAGTTGAACCAGATCGAGGATCCTTTTCTGGTGCGCGGGTTGCAGATGGCTATCGACGGAATGGAGGCAAGTGCCATAGAGGATGTCATGTCCACCGAGATTATCTACCTCGACGAACGGCACAAACTGGGTGCTGAAATCTTCACCACCATGGGAACGTTTGCTCCCGCGGTCGGGATGCTCGGCACCATCATCGGTCTGGTGCAAATGCTCATGCAGATGGAGGATCCCAGTCAAATCGGAGCGCCGATGGCAGTGGCCCTTTTGACGACTTTTTACGGCACCCTGCTGGCGAACCTGTTGTTTCTGCCGGTGGCCGGCAAATTAAAAACCCGCAGCAAACGCGAGTTGCTGATAAAGCAAATGGTACTGCAGGGGATCATATCGATACAAATAGGAGACAACCCGCGGATCGTCGAGCGGAAACTAAAGGCCTTTCTGGCGCCGAAGATGCGAAAAGCCGAAGCCTGACGCGGAGTATGAGGGACCCGGAGATGTCGAGAAAACCAGGCACAGAATCGGATCATGAGCCCGGTGGCGGTTGGGAAATCGTCTACACGGGGTTCATTTTAATCCTGCTCTGTTTTTTCATCATGCTCAGCTCTTTTGCCACCATGGAGAAATCCAAGATTGCCCAGTTCGTGCGCTCTTTTGTCGATGCGGTCAGCGTACTGCCATCCGGATCGGGTTTAGAGCAAAACAAAGAGATCATTGCTCCCTCCAAGGCCATCATCGAGCTGAAAGAGGAATTGGCGAGCATATTCAAAGAGTTGGAGGACTTCAAGGCCGCCAATGACCTGAAAAGTCAGCTGAAAATCGAGCGGACCGATAAGGGGCTGACCATGCGACTGGCCGACAATGCGCTGTTTGAAATCGGCAGTGCCCGCATCGCGACCGGTGCCCGGCCGCTGTTGGACAAAATCGGCTCGATTCTGGTCAAGACCCGGCTTTCGGTTCGGATCGAAGGGCATACGGACCACCTGCCGATTGCCAACGATCTTTTTCCATCCAACTGGGAGTTGTCGACGGCCAGGGCTGTGAATGTATTGCGGTATCTGCTGGCTGAATTTCCCATCCCGACACCCAGACTGTCGGCAGCCGGATATGGCGAATTTCAACCCTTGATGCCCAATGATACCGCAGAGAACCGGGCTGATAACCGGCGGGTGGAAATTGTCCTCATGAGATAAAAGGGCCAATGGGTAAGGAACCCGATGTTGAAAAACGATCGAATGACATCCAGTGATAGCCCGGGCGCCAATACCTCCGGGTGGCTGACAACATTCAATGATCTGGTCACGTTGTTGATGGTATTCTTTGTACTTGTCTTCAGTACCAGCAGCATCGACGCCAATCTCCTGAAAGAATTCAGCGGGGCCCTGCAGAGCGGCTTCAGTGTTCTGCGAGAAGGTCGACAGACGCCGGTGAGCGTCATCGATTCAGGTCAGCCTGTCCGCTATGAAGCGAGCCGGCAGCAACAAGGCCCGGAAAAACCATCTGAGCCGTTAAAACAGAATCTCGAAGAAATCGACCATGCGATCACCGCTCTCGATACCCTGGAAGGAATTCAGGTCACAGTCAGCGATCAGGGAGTTCTCATCACCCTGGAAGGCAATATACTTTTCGATTTTGGAAAGGCCGATCTTCACCCGCAGAGCTTTTCGCTGCTTGGCAAGATTGCCGGTGCTGTCCGCAATGCAAACTATTCGGTTCGTATCGAAGGCCACACGGACAATGTGCCGATCCAGAACAGGAGTTATCCCTCGAACTGGGAGCTATCGGTTGCACGCGCAGTGCAGGTTCTGCGCCATTTCGTGGAGCGGGAAGCCCTGGCGCCCAACCGATTCTCGGCCGTCGGGTATGGTGACGCCAGGCCACGGTTTCCCAACGACACAGCCGAGCAAAGATCCATGAACCGGAGGGTGGAGATCATACTAGTAAAAGAAAATGGGGGCGAAGATGTCTAGAAAAATGCTGATCGTCGTTATTGGAGTGGTTGTTTTGATCATGGGAACCATCGGCGCCGGTTTTTTCGTTATGTGGACCAAGGTCAATTCCATCAACACATTGGCCGCTGCCGCAGAAAGCGGCGAGCCGGTCGAAGAGGCTCCGGTGCCCAAAATCGGTCCGATTCATGATCTGGCTACCTTTATCGTCAACCTGGCGGATGAAGGCGGAATCCGTTATCTGCGCACGACGATGAAACTGGAACTGGCGGATGACCAAAGCGTCAGTTTTGTGCAGGAACGACTTCCGATGATCCGCGATTCCATCCTGATGACCCTGCCGACCAAAAAATATGAAGACATCAGCACGGCAGAAGGAAAAACGGCGTTGCGCGATGAATTGATCACCAAGCTAAACGTTATCATGGTTCCCGGGAGCATCAGCAACATTTACTTTACCGAATTCGTCGTTCAATAGCGGCGTAGCGAAGAGGCGCCATGTCGGAGCAGATTTTATCGAAAGAAGAAATGGATGCACTTTTGTCGGCTATGAACAGGGGCGAAGTCGACCTGAAGCAGGAAACCAAGAGTGCGCCGGTCATCGAGGAGTATAGCCTGACCTCCCGAAACACTATGCATCAGGGGCAGTTCGACGCCCTTGACGAAGTTCATGACCGGTTTACGTCCCTGATCAATCACTATCTGGCAGACAGCATACAGCGTCCGATCGAAGTGGAGTTCGTCTCCACGGAAATGGTCAAATACAATGAATTTATCGGTACCTTTTCCAATCCGACCAGCCTGAACGTCTTCGGCATGGAACCGCTCATTGGTTCGGCTTTGATGGCCATGGAGGCAAACCTGGTTTTCTCATTGATCGACTGTATGTTCGGCGGAGCCGGTCGGCCGCTGAACCAGATCCGGGAGTTCACCCTCATCGAACAGCATATTATCCGTAAATTTGTGCGGGAAGTGCTCCACCAGCTGGAGAAGGCCTGGGCGGTCGTTCATGAGGTCCGGATGAATGTAAAGAAAATGGAAACCAAGCCGGAATTTCTCCGACTGGCCGGCCCCAACGACATGATGATCGCCATCGTGTTTGCCGTCAAGGGAGAAGAGTTTTCCGGCAACATCCACCTGTGCTTTTCATACCTGATGCTGGAGCCGATCAGAGAAAGGTTGTGCTCTGCCTATCGCTGCGAAGATGAGCAGCAGCAGACCTGGGCCCACCAGTTGCTCCAACTGCTGGAAATGACCCCGGTGACCATGGTTGCCGAATTGGGCAAGACCGTTCATTCAATCGGCGAGGTGCTGCGCCTGCAGGTTGACGATGTCCTGCACCTGGATACAGGACCGAAAGACTTCATCACGCTCAAAGTCGACGGTATCCCGAAGTTTTTCGGGTACCCGGGAATCATCAAGGGAAGTCGCGCGGTGGAGATAGATCAATGGAACCGATAACCCGCATCGTTCCTGAAACCGTTGAAGCTACAGTGAACGACTGCGACTCGTGACGAAGTAAACGACGAAGAGGTATCATCTTCGAGGTTGGGCAGTAAATAAACAGGGAAATCTAACGATTCATCAACACTTTCGGAGGTCGGATAGAATTATGACACCAACACAAACCAGCGAACCTGCCGACGAAAAGCAAGGCGCGGCGGCTCCCACACAGAGCAAGCCGGAAGCCGAAGAGATCGACACGAAAACCC
>JAHEIV010000382.1 GCA_024639205.1 Deltaproteobacteria bacterium
TCAGCGGCGGTCAGCGCCAGCGGGTGATGATCGCCATGGCACTCGCGTGCGATCCGGACCTGGTGATCGCCGACGAGCCAACCACCGCCCTGGATGTCACCGTCCAGGACCAGATCTTGAAGCTGTTTCGCAAGCTTCAGCGGCAGCGCTCCATGTCGCTGCTCTACATCACGCACGATCTGGGTGTGGTGGCCAATGTGGCCGATCGGGTCTATGTGATGTATGCCGGTGTCATCGTCGAACAGGGCAACACCGGCAGTATCTTTCAGCAAGCCGCACACCCTTACACGCAGGGGCTGCTGGCATCGTTGCCCACCCGGTCCAAACGCGGAAAGCGGCTTTACAGCATACCGGGCACGGTTCCTGATCCGGCCTACAAGCCCCGGGGATGCCCGTTTCATCCACGGTGTCCCCACGTGGTCGACACCTGCCGGGAGCAGTTTCCGCAGATGTGCGATTACGGCGACGGTCACCTGGCGCGCTGTCCAGTGTTATACGAAAGATCGCGGTAGACTTGCCGAAAGTACTATGGGATTTTTAATCAGCTCGGTCGATCGTTGGAAAATGAGACATTGGCGTTCCGAAGGGTTGGAAGACCAAAACGCGCTTCTATCATTCTCTTCGGGTCGAGGCCAAAAAACCATTCACGGTTATCCGTGTGCTATCTATGCAACCAAACCAGACATCTGATCAACCGATACTCGACGTCGAAGGGCTGAAGAAGCATTTTCCGATCCGATCCGGCTTTTTGCAGCGGGTGACCGGCTGGGTCAAGGCGGTCAACGGTGTAGACTTTCAAATTCCGCAGGGCCACACCCTTGGGCTGGTGGGAGAGAGCGGTTGCGGCAAATCCACCGTGGCGCGCATGATCCTTCGTCTGCTGAACCCGGATGCCGGTCGCATTTCCTTCCGTGGTCAGGAAATCAGCCGAATCGATGAAAAAGAGATGAAGCCGCTTCGCAAGCAGATTCAAATTATTTTCCAGGATCCCTACGGTTCCTTGAATCCACGCATGACCGCCGGGGAATCGGTTGCAGAGGGCCTTCGGACCCTGGGTATGCCGAGCGGAAAACAGCGCACCGAAAGACTCGAAGAGCTGTTCACCATGGTCGGCATGTCGCCGGAATATGCAGATCGTTACCCGCATGAATTCAGCGGCGGCCAGCGCCAGCGAATCGGAATTGCACGGGCGCTTAGCGTCGATCCGTCCCTGATCATCTGCGATGAGCCGATTTCGGCCCTGGACGTTTCGATCCAGGCGCAAATCATCAATTTGCTCAAAGACCTGCAAAAGCAGTTGGGTTTGAGCTATCTTTTTATCTCACACGACCTGAACGTGGTCGGCTACCTGTGCAGCCGGGTGGCGGTCATGTACAAGGGATTTATCATGGAACACGGACCGGCCGAAGCACTGTTTGAAAACCCTCGTCACTCCTACACCCGCAAGCTGCTGGCGGCCATACCCGAACCCGACCCAACCGAAAGAAAAACAACACAGGCCGAAGAAGAGGACACGCTGGAGACCACCGCCATGCCGGAAGGCTGCGTTTTTCAGGATCGCTGCGCGGATGTTGATGATCAATGCCGCTCGGATGAACCGGATTTTCAGAAGGTGGGTCCCGATCACTTTGTGCGCTGCCCCAAGGTTGCGGCGGCATAACACTGCCGGAATAAAAACGGCGTCCTCAATTGAAAAGAATCTTTTGAGGATTTACATTCCGGGTCAATCTGTCTTACAAGAATCGCTTATGAACCTTGCAACCGACTCCACTCCGCGCGCTGAGATCGAGGCGCGTATCGCAAATATCAAACAAGCGCTGGACAAGGCCGGTGTCGACGCTGCCCTGATTTTGCAGGTCTCCGACCTGTTTTACTTCTCGGGCACCATTCAACAGTCTCACCTCTTTATTCCGGTTGACGGCGAGCCGCTGCTCATGGTGCGCAAGGATTTTGAACGCGCGCGCAGCGAATCGCCCACAAAACACATCGTTCCGATCCACAGCCCCAAACAGCTGCCCGACCTGCTTCGGCAACACGGTACTCCCGTGCCCCGCCGTCTGGGGTTGGAGCTCGACGTGCTGCCGACCAACCAGTACCTCGGATACCAATCGATCTTCGACGGTGCCGAGATCATCGATATCTCACCGGCAATCCGTACGGTGCGGGCCATCAAATCCGACTACGAAATCGGTCTGATTGCAGAAGCTGCGCAGTTTTCCGATCAGGTTGCCGCCGGCATGCAAGATTTTCTAAAGGAAGGCATTACCGAGATCGAGCTGGCCGGCCTGGTGGAGAGCCGGGCTCGCAAGTTCGGCCACCAGGGAATCATCCGCATGCGTCTGTGGGGCAGTGAACTGTTTTACGGCCACCTGATGGCCGGGCCGTCGGCTGCCGTGCCCAGCTATCTTTCTTCTCCCACCGGCGGTGCCTCTATCAGCCCGGCCGTTGCCCAGGGATCGAGTTTTAGCCCCATCCGCCGCAACGAACCGGTGCTGCTCGACTATGTTTTTGCCCATCGCGGGTACCTCTCGGATCACACCCGCATCTTTGCCCTGGGAGAATTGCCGGACGAGTTGATGAAAGCGCATGCGGCCATGCTCGACATTCAGTCCCTTGTCAAAAGCGCCGCCCGGCCCGGCGTGCCGGCCGGAGAGCTTTACCAACGGGCGGTGGATGCCGCTGCAGACATGGGATACGGCGATCATTTCATGGGCGTGGGTGAACAGCGGATCCGCTTTATCGGCCACGGCATCGGAATCGAGCTGGACGAGTATCCGTTTTTGGCCCAAGGGCAGAACATGGAGCTGCAGGAAGGAATGATCATCGCCCTGGAACCGAAGCTGATATTTCCGGGCGTCGGTGTCGTCGGTATCGAAAACACCCACGTCGTCACCGCTGAAGGGCTGGAGCAGTTCGGAAAGTTCTCCGATCAGATCACCATCCTGTAACACTCTTTGATTTTTCCGCTCCGGCGTGCAAGGTTCAGGTTGGCTTGGTTTATGTGAAAGGAAGATAGATGAAACCGGAAGCGCTCAGCGCAGAAGATCTCCGACAGCTGATCCGCATCGGAGACTGGCAAACACCCACATCCGGCGCCGCACACGGATTTGTGCAGGCCAACCTGGTTATGCTGCCAAAAGAGCAGGCATTCGACTTTCTGCTTTTCTGCGTGCGCAATCCCAAGCCCTGTCCGATTTTAGATGTGCTGGAACCCGGCACTTTCGAGCCGGTAATTGCACCGGGGGCCGATCTGCGAACCGATTTGCCGCGATACCGGATCTATCGCAACGGAGATCTGGCCGAGGAAGTCAGCGACGTATCCACTTTTTTTTCCGACGATACCGTCAGTTTTCTGCTCGGCTGCAGCTTCTCTTTTGAAAATGCCATGCTGGCCGCCGGCTTGCCGATCCGCAATATCGAGGAGGGCCGCAACGTCTCGATGTACATCACCGACCGTCGCTGCAAACCGGCCGGCCTTTTCTCCGCTCCGCTGGTGGTCACCATGCGGCCGATGACGCCTGCACAGGCGGTGCGGGCCGTGCAGATCACCACCCGCTTTCACCTGACCCACGGGGCTCCGGTTCACATCGGTGATCCGGCAAGGATCGGCATTGCAGATCTCGATCGTCCGGATTTTGGCGATCCGGTGACGATCAAGTCGGACGAAGTGCCCGTTTACTGGGCCTGCGGAGTCACCTC
>JAHEIV010000383.1 GCA_024639205.1 Deltaproteobacteria bacterium
GCGCACAGCTTGTCATAGCGCCCATGAATGTCGCCAATTGCGTATATGGTTTCCATTGATGTCAGCTTCAGAAGGCACTCCGGAATATGGATTTTACCATAACACGAAAGTTCGCCGCGGTCGGTCCAAACGCCGGATGCCTTCTTCTTTGGCTGCGCGGACCGCCTCCGTGTAATCGGATGTTGTAGGGTAGTCTTCCAGTCCTTTGACCTCAGCGGCACGACCGCAGGGTCGGTACTGAGCCATGATGTTGACGTAACTGTCCGGTGATACCGAGCCGGCGATAAACCGCATGACTTCACGAGTCCCGGCCATATTGCCGGGTAGCACCAGATGCCGGATCAGCAGCCCCCTGCATGCAACACCGGACTCGTCGATCACCAGATCGCCCACCTGACGGTGCATCTCTGTAAGCGCCCTGCGGGCCACCTCCGGGTAGTCCGGCGCATCGCAGGTGTCTGCGGCAACCCTCTCGTCCCAGAACTTGAAATCCGGCATATAAATATCAACGATGCCGTCGAGCAGACGGAGGGTGCTGACTCGATCGTATCCGCCGGAATTATACACCAGCGGAACCCTGAGCCCTGCTTCCACGGCAACCTGCAGGGCCTCGAGCATCTGGGGTACGACATGAGAGGGGGTCACAAAATTAATATTGTGGCATCCGGCCTGTTGCAATTCCAGCATAATGGCCGCCAATTGATCTGATTCGATCTCCCGCCCGCAGCCCTGATGGCTAATGTCATAATTCTGGCAGAAAATGCACATCAGGTTGCAGTGGGTAAAAAAAATGGTCCCGGAGCCACCCGACCCGACCAGTGGTGCTTCTTCCCCGAAATGTGGATTAAAGCTCGATATCCACGCCTTCGCGGCTGTTTTGCAAAACCCGGTCTGGCCGGCCAGACGATCGACCTCACAGCTGCGGGGACACAGGCGGCAATTTTGCAGAATCTCCCTGGCCGCGGCTATCCGCTCGCCAAACAAACCCTTCCGAATCGTTTCGATGTATGCCGGGATCATCGCTCTCTTTAAGGGCAGCTGTATCTTCAGGCAACCTGTCCTACCAGTATCTTTTCGGCCAGCCCCTTTCCCAGAACGAAACGCTTGAAATCGACGGCGATAACCATTTGGCCCCTGTTCTGATTGGTGATCACTTCCACCTGGTCGCCGATTCTCAAGCCCATGGTTAAAAGCCGCATCCGCGCCCCGGATCCACCGGTGATTTCCTTTATCATCAAGCGCTCCCCCTGTTTGGCGGCACCCAGTGGTATCGCCTGGGTCCGATCCTGCAAGCAATCATTGCAAATGCCGTATATTTCCATACGGTGCTGCAGCATGTGAAACCCCCGGGAGGCGGCAATCTGCAGCTGCAGGTCTTCGAGACGATCGTTCCGAAATTCGAAGATGCTCTTGCACTTGGTGCAGATCATGTGATCGTGGTGCTGGCCGAGGTGAAAGTGCTCGTAGCGAACCACTCCGTTGTCGAATCGATTTTTACTGGCAAACCCAAAACGGCACATCAATCGCAGCGTATCGCGTACAAAATCCGCCGACAAACGATAGCCGCTTTTTTCGAGCACTTCGATGAGCTCATCTGCGGTCAGATGCTCTTCGGTTTGCAAAAAGATTTCCAGGATATGGAATCGGTCCTCGAAACGATCGATATGCTCTTGCTGAAACAGTTTTTTAAACTGCTCTTTTTCCTGACGGTGTACCTGTTGCATGATTATGTCGTGGTCCTGTTGACGCCTTGCGGCTCTCCGGGATGTTCAGCGGGAGTGACCGGGCAGTTCTATCGTTGCACAGCTGCCGCCCGAACATTTGCGTGACTGGGATTTAATCCCTTCGCCCGGGCCGGAACCATGCGATATGCTGTGGTTTGTACAGCTCATGATCCGCTCGAAGTCTTCCGACCGGCAATGCGGACATCGCATTTGTACCGCATCTTCTGTTTTTACAACGAGGATTTCAAAACATTCGTTGCATGTAAGGCATTTGAATTCAAAAATCGGCATCACCGGTTCCTTTATAATCTTATGTTGCAATAAAAGGTATAGAATATTGAATTAGGCGGATATTGTCAAGGTGCCGGTGTTGTTCGGCAGGTGGCTTTGAATCCGCCTTGATTTCGAAAAACGGGGAACCAGAGCAGTGTGGCGAGATTCGAAAACCGGCTTGATCATCGCGCCCCCGACGCAACAGACCACCGGCCATCGGCCGGCTTATCGTTTCACCAATTCACGGGCATGGTCCAGTGTAGCCTGGGTGAGCTCAACACCTCCGAGCATGCGGGCGATCTCCTCCACCCTTTCGGTGTCATTTAGCAACGTGATCGTCACCCGTGTCCGGCCGTCGGCGATTTTCTTGGCGATGTGAAAATGGTGGCTGCCGAACTTGGCGATCTGCGGCAGGTGGGTAATGCAAATCACCTGATGATGACGCGCCAGGTTGCCGAGCTTCTGGCCGACGATTTCGGCCACCCCGCCCCCGATGCCGGCATCCACTTCGTCGAAAACTACCGTGCCAACGGAGTCGGTCTCTGCCAAGATGGCCTTTATCGCCAGCACCACCCTGGAGAGCTCACCACCTGAAGCAATACCGGCCAGAGGTTTCAAATCCTCACCCACATTGGGGGCGATCATAAATGTGGCCCGGTCATAGCCGGTGTCGGTGATCTGATCTCGGTTGAAAACCAGATAGGGGCTGGTTTTCTCGTCTGACGCGATGCCGTTCAACCGTACTTCAAATCTGGTTTGGGCCATCCGCAGATCGGCCAATTCCGAAATGATTTTATCAGATAAACGCACGGCTGCCGCGAGGCGCTCCTGAGAGAGATTTTCGGACAATTCTCCGAGCCGCACTTGCTGCTTGGTCAGTTCGGCTTGCGTTTCAGCGATATCCTGCTCGAGATTTTCGACAGCAGAAAGCTGTGTAGAAATCTTTTTGTAAAACACCTCGACAGCGGCCAGGGATCCGCCGTATTTGCGCTTGAGTCGGTTTATCAGATCGAGCCGTTCCTCGACCTGACCCAGGCGGTCTTCATCCACCACCAGGGTGCTCAGATATCTGCGAAATCCCTCCACGACATCCTCAAATTGAAACACCATCTCGGCCAACCGGCCGGCTTTGGGCTTCAGCTCGCCATCGATGGAGGCCGCTTTTTCCAGAGCTTTTTTCACTTCCACGAGTTTTTCGGAAACCGACCCCTCAGATCCATAGAGGGCTTCGATCCCGTTAAAAACAGTTTGGTACAAAAACTCCGCATTTTTCAACCGGATGCGTTCTTTCTCCAGCTGCTCGTCCTCATCGGCACTGATATCTGCAGTTGCAATTTCCTGCTGCTGAAAGGAAAGCAGCTCCAACTGCTGGGCTTGCTGTTGCTGCAGCAACTTCAGGCGTTCTAATTGCTGGATTAGCGGCAGGATCTGGTGATAGGCGTCAAAGACCAGACGGCGCAGGGTCATCAACCCTGCGAACTGATCGAGTATGAAAAGCTGCCGTTCCTCTCTGAGCAGGCTCTGATGGGCGTGCTGACCGGAGATGCTGGCCAGATTGGCGGCGACGGCATTCAACACCTGCTGGGTGGATAGCCTCCCGTTGATGTAAATTCGGTTTGCGTCGCTTCGGGAAATCACACGGCGCACAATGAGTCCATCTGCGGGGTCGATTCCGTGCTCGGTCATCCGA
>JAHEIV010000026.1 GCA_024639205.1 Deltaproteobacteria bacterium
GCTTTTGCTCAACCCGAACTGGAACCCGGGGCTGCCTTGTTAAAAACGCTATTCAGCGAAGTGTGCGGAACCGACGTCCATCTAATGCATGAACGCCTGGGTGGTGTGCCCTACCCGGTCATCCCCGGCCACGTCAGCGTGGGAGAAATCGAGGCCATCAACGGAACGGTTACAGACATCGACGGCCGCCCGTTTCAACGCGGCGACAATGTTACCTTTCTGGATGTGCACGAAACCTGCAACGCCTGCTGGTACTGCCTGGTGGCGAAAGCCTCGACCCGCTGTCCACAGCGGAAGGTCTACGGCATCACTTATTCCGCCCGTGAAGGACTGCTCGGTGGATGGAGTCAGCGAATATACCTCAAGCCGGGAGTGAAAATGATCAAACTTCCGGAAAATTTGACACCGGAAGAGTTTATCGCCGGTGGCTGCGGAGCCCCCACCGGCCTGCACGCAGTGGAAAGAGCCACTGTTCGCCTTAACGATTTTGTGGTCGTTCAGGGTGCGGGTCCGGTGGGAATCAGCGCGGCCGTATTTTCGCTGCTCAGCGGTGCCGGAACGGTTGCCGTGGTGGATCCGGCGCCCTCGCGAATCGCCGTCGCCCGCACCATCGGGGTCGATTACACCGTTGATGCGCCGTCACCGGCTGAACGCATTGACGCCATCTTACGCCTTACGGGAGGAAGGGGGGCCGATGTGACCATCGAGGCCTCCGGCAATCCCGGAGCAGTGTCTGAAGGCCTGCAGATGACCCGGGACAACGGCACATACACCGTCGTCGGCCAGTATACGGACGCCGGCGATGTGACCCTCAACCCCCACCGGGACATCAACAAAAAACACATCGACATCCGCGGCGTGTGGGGAACCGACTTCAGTCACCTTTACAAGTCGGTGCAGTTGATGGCCCGCCACAAGGAGCGATATCCACTCAAGCGGATGATATCGAAAGTCTACCCTCTCAAAGACGCAGCCGCGGCTCTCGCCGACGTCGAGCACCACCGGGTTGTAAAAGCCGTCATCGCTCCCAACCAGAGCAGCTGATCCGATCCCCCATCAAATCATTGCACGGCCGGTATGCACATTGTCGATACTGGATTTTTATTTAGCGATGGACAAATTACAACAATGTGGTAATTTGACATCCCGGTCTGCTTCTTTTTCGCCACCACCTTAACCCGCAAAGTAGTAAAGATGAGAGAAGCTTATCCGAGATGCCAAGTTTGTTACCTTCCGCCGGACGTATGCACCCGCCTGGAGGTTTTCTTTATTTTACTGACGGCCAGTTCATCTATTCCACAACCCAACTCCAAACGCGACCTGCGGTTTTAGCAGCCGTTTGCCGATCCTTCCGGGGGCGGGAGTTCGCCATTGCTTCGAGAATGGCAGTTTTTACCGGTGGTGCGGAAATAAAACCACTCAATCAGCGGCAGGGGAACCGAAATGGAAAATTGGATCAACTGCCGGGAATATATGAAATGCGAAAGACAACCGGGTGGTAGAAATGTCGAGGGTCTCGGCGAGTGCCCTGCAAGGGACCAACCGACCGAGAAGTTCAACTGGACGAGCCAGTCTATGGCATACAGCGACCAGCAGGAATCGCAGTTTCGGGAATTCAAGGACCAGATTCAAACAAAAGCGCGGGAACCCGGTATCGTCTTAAAATCCGCCGAGCTCAAGGATTGGTAATGCACCGCAACTGTTTACACGAAATCAGCCAAGCCCCTTTTGCCGGCGGTAGAATGCGGTCAGCCGCTGCGGTGATATTCCCAGATAATGGCCTGCCACAACCAACTGATTGATCCACCAGGTCCGCCAGATACCCACAGAAAGCCAACGTCGTGCAGATGTCTGGACGGCGGCAGGCGCAATCTCGATGCGTCCTATTCTTTTCAGTCGCCGGACAAATTCAAAATCCTCCATGATCGGCATCTCGGGAAATCCACCAACCTGCCGAAACAGCGCCGCCGACACAAAAATACCCTGATCGCCGTAAGGCATCTGAGCATACCGCGAACGCAGGTTGGCAATCCGCTCCATAATTCGCAGCGAAGAAACCGGCGAATCGATGCACAACCCGAAAGCGCCTGCGCTCACCCCCGGTTTGCGCAGGACAGTGACTACGTGAACTTCAAATCCCGGCGGCAGTTTTGTGTCGGCGTGCAAAAAGAGCAAGATGCCACCGGTAGAAACAGCAGCGCCTGCATTCATCTGGAACGCCCGCCCCCGGGTGGTTCGCAGAACCTCGGCCCCCAGCTCACGGGCAACCCTCGGCGTGCCGTCGCTGCTGCCGCCGTCCACTACGATCACCTCGACATTTCGGGCGCCCTGCAGGCAGCGGAGGGTGGCCTCGATGTGGTCAGCCTCATTCAGGGTCGGTATGATAACCGAAATCCGCTCAGAAAAGCAGGTTGCGGGTGTAATACGGGAAGCCTCTTCCCACACCGGCAAATCTTCGGGACGATCGATATCCTTCAAGGTTTCCAGCAGGGTAAAGCCCAGACCGAATTCTTCAGCGATCTTTAGTGTCATCTGCAATACCCGCTCCGTTCCCCAGGGTATGTCGGCGGAAAGCAGGGGACGGGCACGGTCAAAAGCGGCCTTGCGTAGTCCGATCAGATAATACCCGCCGTCTGCAGCCGGCCCGAGCACCAGATCTTGCTTTTGAAGTCTGCGAAAGGCACCGGCGACGAGTGTGGCAGTGATACCCGGAATGTCGGTGCCGATGATCACGACCTTGCGACAGCCGGTAGCAAAGGCATCCTCGAAGGCGCTGTGCATGCGCCGGTCCAGCGATCCGGCTCCCTGGGGGGTCAACAGGGCATCGGATCCCAGCCAGGACTCCATCTGCTCTTGGCTGCCGCCCTCATAGCGAACCTCGAGGGTCATCTTCTGCGCCGACGGGAGGCCGCCCACAATTTTCAAAACGCGTTCCGCCATGCGGCGATGCAGCTCGGCCGCACCATGGGGTCCCAGAGCGGGTATGAGGCGGGTCTTGGTTTTACCGGTCTCAGGATAGCGGGTGAAAACGATCAGGCGCTCCTTGAAAATCTCGGGCATGGGGTAAGGCTTTCGGGGAATTCCATTCAAACCTGAACTCAGGTTTCGATGGCTCCGGCTCATGTGAAACCGGTGCCGGCCGTGCACGTGTAGCAGTGATCGGCGGTGGAAATCGGGGTGCCCGTTGCCGGAGGACCGGGCATCTCGGAAACGTGAACTTTTTGTCCGCCCAGGAAAAGCCCCCTGGCAAGGTTGAAATCGCAATCATACAGATACCCATCCCAAGAAATGGATACCAGGGCTCGGCACATCAACCCGTCGACGGCGCAGGGATTGAACTGCGATGCCAACCGGTTCATATACGCATCATAATTTCCTGATTTTATCAGCCATTGCCGATATCTGCCCAGTGGGACGTTGGCGAAATTATAGAGGCGGTTGAAGACTATCCCCCATTTCTGTTCCAAGATCCGGTGGTAACGCTTCTCCGTCTCTTCCTGGGAGGGCGGCAGAAAGGCGCCGGTTGGATTGGATACCAGGTTGAGCTCCAGGCCGCCGCCGTTGCGCCCGTAACCGATCGCATTCAGATTCTTGAGCATCCGGATGCTGGTCTCAAAGACTCCCTCGCCTCGCTGAGTGTCGGTCTGGGACAGGTTTATGGATGGAAACGAAGCAACGATGACTACCCGGTTTGCTTTCAACCGATCCAGCAATCGATCGTTTCGACGGTGAAGCGCCGAAAGGTTCGAGCGCAGCATGATCCGAGGAACCTGGGGAGCGACCTTTTCAATCAGGGTAACCAAGTGGGAGTTCAACTCCGGTGCGCCGCCGGTGATGTCGACGGTTTCAAAATTGCAGCGTGCAGCGAAGTCGACCACATCATTGATCGTCTCCAGACGCATGTTTTCATTTCGATTCGGACCGGCATCCAGGTGGCAGTGTCGGCAGGACTGGTTGCACAGCAGCCCTGTATTTACCTGCAAGGTGACGGTTTCATTTCGAACCAGCTTTCGCTTGTGTCTGGTCAGTGTGGTTTTAAAAGGTTCCAAAACCATTGCACTTCCTTTGATAGCGGGAATGCTTAAACCCGGCGTCACATGGACAGCTTG
Source organism: Deltaproteobacteria bacterium (assembly GCA_024639205.1). Taxonomy (GTDB): domain Bacteria; phylum Desulfobacterota; class Desulfobacteria; order Desulfobacterales; family SG8-13; genus SG8-13. The sequence goes on from JAHEIV010000026.1 coordinate 4,110, forward strand.
CGGGCAATGTTGCGCATCTGCACACCATGGACCAGCGAAGCCCCGCCGCGGATGGCCGTTGTCACATGAATGGCTTCCGTCATTTCAGCCAGGTTCGATCCTTTTTCCAGGCAAGCCTGGGAGTACGCATCAATGCAGTAGGGGCACTGGACGGTGTGGGCAACCGCAAGTGCAATAAGCGCTTTTTCTCTTTCCGTCAATTCCCCTTCGGAAAACACGGCATTGTAATAATCGAAGAATTTGCGGGCCAGCTCAGGTGCATCATTACCAATTTCCTCGAATTTTGGCAAATCTTCCGGTCTGTAGTAGGTTTCCATATGCAGTGCTCCTTCTAAGAAAAGCTAGGGGCTCTCCAGCAGAATGAAGAGCAAGTTATCCGTAAACACATCCGTTCGCGTCAGCTCCACGTGCCCGGCGAAAATGAAAAAAACCTGGTCCCAGCGAATGGGAGAAACCAGCCGCCCCACGTGCTGTCCGACCCGGCGTTCGTCCAGCAGGGCACTTGATCGTAAAACGGTCCCGTCACCGGGGCCTTTATCAACGATCGCCAACTTCCCCTGCCGACCGAATCGAGCGGTTCTTTTTGTCAACTCTGCATCACCGGCGATCAGGTAGTATCGCAGTGAAACCGGCCGGGCCGCCGGTTGATCCATAGCATCGGAAAACTGGCGGGCGTGCCGCAACACCTTGCTCAGGTGGTCAAGGGCGATCTGCCGGCGTTGATTAGCACTGGAAACCTCGGGCAGCAGATACTGCAAAATTTTATCCTGTTTCGGATCTGCCAGCCCCCAACCGTTTTGCTGCCAAAGATCGAGCGCATACAGATCCGAAACCGGCAGGTCGTCCGAATCGAGCAGGGCCTGGTGCCGGCTGCGGGGCAGCAGTTGATACAGTGAGGGCATCGTTCCGACAACCGCAGGCGGATAGGTCGGCAGGAACACCGATGGATTGTAACCGTCTACCAGTGTTACCAGGGAGTCGATCGATCCGGCATTGGGTGGTCCGATCATCACCAGTTTTTCCACGTACGGCGCACCGGCCCAGGTTACCGGCGGCAGACTGCCATCCGCGGGTAGCCGCACGGTGCCGTAGCGCAGATAGTAACGACCTACCAGGCTGCCCATCGAATGGGCAACGATATCGAACTTTACATTGTAGTTTTTGAGGCCGTATCGCTTTTCGAATTCCTGCTGGACGTACGCACGCTTTTCCCGAATGAATCGATCCAGGCCGGCTGCACTTTCGGCGATGTCCCTGCGCCAGTCATAGTCGAACTGAAAACAGGTGAAATGGTCTTCACCCCAGTCGACGGCACCGGCCTGCGCGAGCGCCTCGTCCCGATACCCACCGACCCCGAGCACCGATAGCAGCTGAGAATAAGCCTGCTGCACCAGCGGGTACCCCATCAAGTATACCACCACGCGGTCCAGCGCGCCCCCGGAGACCAGGTTGTCTCGAAGCTGCCCAAGTTCGACCCCGAGCTGCATGGGCAACGCCGCCTGGCGGGCCCCTGTGTTCGAATTCGGGTCGACCGAAGTCAGATCGAATGCACCCCAGACCACGTCACGGCTGTCTCTTTCGACAAGCTTCGACCCCAAAAGCCCGGGTATGAGGATCACCGGGTTTCGTTCCGGCGATTCCTGCTGTGCCAGGGAGCTATATAGGCCACCCAGGTCCGGTGTTTGCGGTGTAAGCCCACAGGCAACCAACAAAATGGTGACGGCAGAAAGGCTAATGACTGTCGCTCTGATCGTCAATTCATTCAACTCCCGGTCTGTATCCGATCGACCTCCAGTCGGTATACGTACTTGATCCAGTCAAATCCGTAGTATTCTTGCGCTACGGCCCGCAAAGGAAAGCCGTGTTTGCCGGGAAGCTTTTTACCGTTAACCGCGTAGGCAAGAAATACACGGTCGTCTTCGACAGCGGAAATGGGAAACCGCTGAACCTTCTCGTAATTGCCTCGCGGACCTCGAACGGTGACATGGGTGACCCCTTTTTCGGCCTGCGCCATGCGCAGCAACGTTTCAATCGAAATCCCTTCCCAGCGGCCGAAGTTGGAGAAAACCCCTGGGCAGATCAGCAGAACATTGCGCTGGATCTTCGGTAAATCTATCAATTCGCTGTACTTTATCTGCAGCGGCTTTCTCACCTCACCGTCGATTTCCAACCGCCATTGATCCAAATCGACACTATGGTCCTGCAGTCCCATCACACCGAACCTTTCAGTGGGAATCGGCTCCAGGTTGCGGGTATCCAGCGACCGCGGATTCCGGTTGACCAGACTTTTCAGATCGGTTCCCTTCGGCAGTATCACTTTGCGCATTGTAGCCGCTGCCGATTGGATCAGCGTCAGCATCGGGCTGAGAAGGACTCCGAGGGATGTGACCAGCCGGATGGATAATTGAATGAATGTTCTGCGTGACTTCATGGCTCGGACCGGTTTGGTAACCGATTACTCTCCTTTGAGTTTTTTGATGATTTTCGGGATGAAAAATGAAAAAACAAACAAAGCCACGGAAAAAAACACCTTAAAAGAAATCAATTGACCCCAGTCTCCGGAAGTCCAGACCTGTTTCAGGGTTCCGATAAAAAAGGTAAAGATGAAGGTTCCAACGATGATGCCAAGGCCGGTGCCGGCGAAGTAATCCCAGAAACGTACCCGGGTCAGGCCCATACCGAAGTTCATTGGGGTAAAGGGAAAATAAACCAGTCGCAAATAGAGTACCGTGGCAAATCCGTTGCGCTCAATGGCTTCGTCATATTTTTTTAAGCGGTCGCCGATCAACGAAGACGCGAATTCGCGTCCCAGCGTCCTCCCGATGACAAAGGCCGCACTGGAGCCTAACATGGCCCCGAACCACACGTACACAAAACCCCAGTAGGGACCGAAAATCGCCGCTCCGAGTCCAGTCAGCAGCGTTCCGGGTACAAACAGGCAAATACCGGCGGTGTAAATGAAGATAAACACCAGCGGGGCCCAGATCCCGGCCGCATCCAGAAACCGGCCCAACGCATCGGCTGTCAGATAGTTCTTTACCGGTGTAAACCGCACCAATAATATGGCAGCAATGATAAACAAAACCAGGAAAACAGCCTTCACGACAGCTTTGCTGCGGCCACCGGCCGGTTGTTTTTCAGCGATCTCCATTTATCTACTCCTTGCCGATAGTTGGTTTTTCCCCGCGATGGGCCGCAAAATCCTGTTTAGGCCGAACATTCTTCCGGTTCGCAGGCACGCCCTTTCAGGTGAAAAAAGAATTTCAGGGTTTTTTTCACCTTGTCCGAAAAAATCTTGGGGGCAAAATAGGTGCCGGCCACCTTTTTGTTGATCTCCCCGATCGTTGGATATGGATGCACAGCCGCGGCCAGGGTAGACAGCTTAACTTTGCCGTTGAGCACCGCCACCCACTCCGCCAGCAGATCCCCGGCATGAGGCCCTAAGATCTGCACCCCGATCGGTTTTTCACTGCCATCAAGAATCATCTTGATCTTGCCGGTCTTTTCCCCTTCCGCCAGGCTCCGATCGTTGTCTTTGAATTCTTCCATCCAGACCGTGGTTTCGATACCGGCCGCTTTGGCCATAGTCTCATTCATCCCGATGCTTCCCAGTGGCGGATCGGTGAAGGTGCACCAGGGCAGATAGGTGTAATCGACCTTGCGCGGCAGGCGAAAAACGGCATTGCTGACGACGATGCCGCCTTCGTAACCGGCAGCATGGGTGAACTGGAATCCACCGGCCACGTCACCGGCGGCATAGATGTGCTTTTGGGACGTGCGCAAACGGCTGTTTACCGTGATCCCACCGTGGTTAAACTCTACTCCGATGTTCTCGAGGGCAAGACCGTCAACATTCGCGCCTCTTCCCAGCGCCAGCAGCAGCAGCTCGGCTTTTAACCGTTTAGACTCTCCGTGTTCGGTGCGGACTGTAACTTCTTTTTCGGCCCCGAGGTCCTGGACCGATTCGATGGAACATTTGAGGTGGAAATCGACCCCTTCGGATTGCATGACGGCCATCACCGTGCCGGCCATATCCGGATCTTCTTTTACCAGAATCTGCGGAGCCATGTCCACCATCGCAACCTTTGTTCCCAGACGATTGAAAGCTTGGCCCATCTCGCAGCCGATGGGACCGGCACCGAGGATGATCATCGAGGCGGGCAGATGGTCCATATAAAATATCTCCCGATTGGTGATATACGGCGTCTGGTCGAGTCCCGGAATGGGAGGAGCGGCCGCGGAGGAGCCGGTTGCGATGACCCAGTTTTTGGCCGTATAGGCGCTTCCGTTCAATCGTATCGTTTGTTCATCGGTGAAGGTCGGTGAACCAAATTCGACCCGGGCTCCCAGTTTGCAGAACCGCTCTGCCGAATCGTGCTTCTGGATGACATCGATAACCGATTTGATTCTGCCGGAAACTTGCCTGAAATCGACGGGCGGCAATTCGATCTGCGGCAGGCCGAATTTGGCGGCATTTCTCATATGGTGGTAGACTTGGGCACTTTTGATCAGGGTCTTGCTTGGAACACACCCAAAGTGCAGGCAGTCGCCCCCCAATTCCTTTTCCTTTTCGATCAGCAGCGTTTTGGCGCCCAGCTGCGCTGCGCCTGCAGTCACAGTCAAACCGGCAGCACCGCCTCCGATAACACCGATATCAAAATCATATGTGGCCATTTCTTATCTCCTCACGATTGTCCATTCTGCACCGATTTCACTGCGGTCTGTTGTTCAGGGTCCAATCATACGGAAGATATTTCACCTTCACGTTGTCCCTGCGGTCTATCAGCTCGCGTTTAAAACTTCCCTGCGCATACCGGAGTACAAAGGCATATGGATCGCTGTTGAAATCTTCGGCAAACCACTTGAAGATTTTGCTGACATAAAGGGTATTGCCATCCAGATAGATCCTGTCGGGGTTGTTGACAAATGATCGTGTGGCCTCATCCAGCTGGGCATCGAGCCGGCTGCCGACAAACGGCTCCGACGGCAGGGGCGGGCAGCTGTAAGCAGCGCAGTTGACGGCAAAGTGAACCCGCGGATCCTTGAATTGCGGTCGCAGGATATCATGCTCGATGTTATCCAGGCTCAGCACCTGCCCGTTGAGACGCACGATCTTTTTCTTCCAGGGTCCGGTGTTGAATATACCGAGTTCTTTAATGGAGTCGATTTTCGGATATTTTCCCAATATGGCTTTTATGGTCCAGGCGTTGTAAGCATTGGCGTAGTAAGCGAATTTTTCGTTTTGCGACAGATTCTGCGGGTCGACTGACTCCAGAACCGCAAGGTACCGATCCAGCTTGCTTTCCTCCTGCTTCAACCCGTCGTAGTTCACCTGACCGTTGCGAACATATTTGTGAAGTAATTCCGCAAATATCGCGTGGTCGACTGTCACACCGGCACCCGCCGGAAGCGGCGAATAGCCGGTGACAGTCAACAGCCACAAGAACAAAAGGACAAGTGCCGATGGACGTGGAAATTTCATTACTCCGCCTCCTTTTAACTTCAGCCGTTCGTTTCCCGGCAGCCTGCCTGCTGGCAGTATAACCGTCGGCCGGTCGCCGGCCATTAGTTCAGCACCGCCGGCCAGTTTTGATCTGCCTTGCGGATGTAGCCGGGAATGTCCTTGACCCATTTGTCTTGAATCTTGCGGTTGTAATTCAGATAGAGCTTGCCGTCGACGATTTTCCACCCGTTGATCGGGTCGATGTTTGCAGTGGTCCCCATTGCAACGGCATACGCTCAGTATCCGCCATACTGGGGAGCATATTTTTCCGGGTCCGCTGCAAACAGATCTCGGTGTTCTGCTGTCGCAAAGCGCCATTTGGCGCCCTTCCAGGTGGTTTCAAAATCTTTCTTGCCTTTTACGGGCTCCCCCATCGTGAAGTAGGCGACCGTGTCGTATCCCTTGATGGCCACTTTCCCCCAGGTAGTGTTAATCTCACTTTTTTTCCCTGCAAAGGCATCTGATGGAACGGTGATGCAAAATATCAGCAGGAACAGTAAAATGGCATACAACAAATTGCGCTTGAACATGATTCCCTCTTTCATGCTGTTGCCGAGCGACGCGAAACGAATGGAATGATTGGCCTGGAGATCAATTCCGTCGAATGCGGGCAGATCGCCTTGTAGGAGGTCAATTGCGACCGCCGCGTCGTCTGGACGGCTTTGTTTATAGGAAGCAACCAAGGTATTCGGTCCCAAAACAGAATTGGATCGCTCTGCCCGGGGTGACGCTTTGATGTAAAGCACTGTGCTCATTTTGGAATCCTTTCGTCGATAAGAGGTTTTACCGGCGGAAGATCGCTCATGCAGGCCACCGAGCGGATTTGGTGTTCACACTTTATGCCGGATTGGTCGATGTGGTAAAGAATTGCTTACAAAAAACTTCCCCGCAAAGCGTGCTTATTTCCAGCATCAATGCCACCGGTACACCCTGGAGGCTTTAGAAACTAAGACCCATCAGGATATTTGTAAATCCAAAGGAAAATATCGCTGCTTTGCGGTGCGAGAATAAAACGTCCTGCCGGTTGGCGGTGATGTAACTCCGGAATGGAAAATAGCGGTTGAGCTTCTGGTTCAGATCGTTCGTTCGAGGCAGTCGAACAGAAACAAAAAATGAGCGTGGCAACACAGCCATCAACAGGGCGCTTGCTGTGACCAGTAGGGTTGACGGGCTTTTTTGAATTAAGGATGAATCGTTTTTGATTCGCAACGCTGCACAAGGATTTTCAACCAGGCGTGCAAGCAGGTGGGCCGCCGCTGCAGCTCCCGTGAGTGAGCCCGCCCTGGCGAGGCTCATCGGGAAAACAGCCAATTACCAAATAAACTACACTTTGCCCTTCCAGGGGACCAGCTTGCGTTCGATGGTTCGCATCAGCAGATCGCTCAACAGCGCGATCAGACCGATCACGATGATACCCATGACCACTACGTCGGTGACCAGAAACTCGGAGGCGTTCAGGATCATGTAGCCCAGGCCTGCAGCCGCAGCCACCATCTCTGCGGCCACCAGGGTTGTCCATCCAAATCCGATCCCTATCCGCATGCCGGTGAGAATCTCCGGAAGAGCCGCTCGCAGGACCACGTAACGAATTACCTGTGCATGGGTGGCCCCCAGAGAGTATGCCGCATGTATCTGTTCGACGGACACCGAGCGAACGCCGGCTCTCGTGCTCAGTGCCATCGGTGCAAAACAGGCCAGGTAGATCAGAAGGACCTTGGATGTCTCACCGATCCCGAACCAGATAATGATCAATGGCAGGTAGGCCAGGGGAGGAATCGGCCGATAAAATTCGATGGGAGGGTCAAAGATACCCCGGAAAATGCGGCTCATCCCCATGGCCAGACCGATGGGGATCGCCGTCAGGCAGGAGGCCAGAAAAGCTGCAAAAACACGGCAGACGCTGATCCAGGAATGCTTCCACAAAGATGCGCCGCCGAAACCGTCACTGCCCACTTCGATTATCTGCCGCCAGACGTCTGCAGGAGACGGCAAAAAAAGGGGGCTCACCAGCTTCATTCCGGCCACTACCCACCAGAGTGTCAGAATCAGAACCGCGGTTACCACGCTGATCAAAAGACTCCGGCCTTTGCCCGGCACCCCGAATTCTTCCGCCGCCCTGGAGATGCCGGGTCTGCGAAACCGGCGTAAAAAAGATTGTTGGTCAGGCCGTTTCTCTGGGCTGGTTGTCGTCGGCATGTTATCCCTGGTTGCGTACAATGGAAAAGATCTCTTCCCGCAGCTCGATATATTCCGGTCCGGATTTAATCGCCCGGGAATCCCTGGTTTCCAGAAACTGTCTTGAAAAATCAAGATCGAAACTGTGAAGGATGCGTCCCGGCCGGGGGGACATCACCACCAGGCGGGTCGCCAGAAAAAGGGCCTCCTCTACACTGTGAGTGATGAAGAAAATCATCTTGCGGGTGCTGGCCCACACCTTCAGAATCAGCTCCTGCATGCTGTCGCGGGTGAGCGCATCCAGCGCTCCAAAGGGCTCATCCATCAGTAAAATATCCGGATCGCTGGTGAGCACCCGTGCGATACCCAGCCGCTGCTGCATCCCGCCTGAAAGCTGGTAGATGGCATGGTGCTGAAAGTCCTCCAGCCCGACCAGCGTCAGGGACTTGCCGGCAACCTTCCGGCGTTCCGTTAGCGTCTTTCCTTGAAGTTTCAGGCCGAATTCGGCATTTTCGATTACGTTCATCCACGGAAGCAGGGCGTGTTTCTGAAACACCACCCCACGATCCTTTGCCGGACCGCGGACCTTTTTTCCGTCCAGCAGAATCTGCCCCCGGGTCGGGGAGATAAACCCGGCCAGAAGATTGAGCAACGTGGTTTTGCCGCACCCTGAAGGCCCTAAAGCCACGACAAAATCCTGGCCCTCGATGACCAGATTCAGATCTGCAAGCGCCTGGACCTTGTTTCCATTGCTTTGCCCCGGATAATCCAGGGAAACGTTTCTGATTTCCAACCGGCTCAAAAATACCTCACAGATCTGTGATAATCGGCCAACAGCAGGGTGGCGGCGGCAAACTCAGGGGTTTCTTTTTAGTGCCAACTCTACCCACTTGGGGTTCACAAATTGACTGTAATCCGACAATACCGCGGGAATTTTCTTCTCTGCTTTCAAAAACTCGGCCGTCGCCTTCAGGGCGCGGACCGCGCCGCCCTCTTTGCCGCAGCCGAGCCAGTCACAGGAGGCTTGTTCTTGCAGAGACGGAAAGACATAGCTGGCCAACACACCCGGAACATCATCGGGGTTTCCGCCCACCAGGCTCACTATGGCTTTTACCGGGCGCGAGTCTGGCGTCCAGGCAGCCGGGTTGTCGCGATAAGCAGCATCGGTTTTTGCCAGGACCGAAATAAAACCAACCATAAATTCGGGGTGGCCACGCGTAAAATCCCGGTTTGCAACCAGTCCGTCAAAGGTCGGCTTGCCCCACTTGCCCAATTCCCCGGAGGTGATCAGCACCTTGCCGGTCGCTTTTATCTTCGATAGAGCCGGATCCCAGACAAAGGCCGCATCAATATCACCGCGCAGCCAGGCCGCTGCAATGCCGTTTGGCGGCAGGTTGAGGATGGTCAGCTCACCGGGCGGTATTCCGAATTGCTCCAGGGCAAACAGCGTGTGAAAATGGGTTGTCGACACAAACGGAACTGCCAGCTTTTTTCCTTTCAGATCCTGGGGTGCAACAATGCCGGAACCGTTTCGCACCACCAGCGCTTCGGCGGCTGCAATTCCTTCTGCAATCCAGACCAACTCAACGTTGATACCACGGGACATTGCGGTCGCCACACCGGTAGAGCCGAGCAGCCCGATCTGCACGTCGCCGGAAGTGATAGCCGGCAGCAGCCTGCCGGGGGAATCGAATTTGCGCCAGTTGACCTTGTAGCCGGTCTCTTTTTCGACTTCGCCCTCAACCATGGCAACCTTCCAGGGGTTAAATATCAGTTGATAGCCGATCGTCACCTCTTTTTCCTGCGCGTGGACCGCCGAAACCATAAACACCACTGCCATCACCAGCGCCAACTGCATGACTTGACGGGACTTGTGCATGGAAAACCTCGCTTTTATGAGTGTTTGAGAGCAAGTTACTGAAAGTGATCAACGATTGTTCCGTTTTTACCACAGGTAAACTGTAAGTCAAGAATCGGCTGAAAACCTTACAGTCGATTTCGGTGAATCCAACGGACAGCC
>JAHEIV010000027.1 GCA_024639205.1 Deltaproteobacteria bacterium
CCGAGGAAGAAGCCGTGGAGCGCACCATGCTGATGCTGGACGTATATGCCGAATTGGTCGAAAAGTACCTGGCGATTCCGGCCCTGCGGGGGTTGAAAACACCTTCAGAGCGGTTTCCCGGCGCGGTGGAAACCATGTGCATCGAGGCGATGATGCAGGACCGCAAAGCGCTGCAGACCGGTACATCCCATTTTCTCGGACAGAATTTCGCGCGTGCCTCCGGCATACGCTACCAGGACGCCAATGAACAGGAACAGTATGCCTGGACGGTATCCTGGGGATTTTCCACCCGCTCGATCGGCGGAGTGATCATGACCCACGGCGACGACGACGGCCTGATCCTGCCTCCCCGGGTCGCACCGGCACACGTAGTGCTGATGCCCATTATTCGCAAAGACGACGATCGTGCTCCGGTCCTGGAATACACAAACCGATTGGCCCAGTCCCTGCGGAAAAGGTTTTTTCACGAGCGCCGCATTGTGGTGGAAGTGGACGATCGCGACATCGGTGGCGCGAGAGGTTGGGATTGGATCAAGAAAGGTATCCCGCTGCGTGCGGAAATTGGACTGCGGGACATTGCCGGAGAATCCATTTTCCTCGGCCGGCGGGACCAACCGCACAAAGAGAGAAGTTCGTTGAAAACCGCTCGATTCGAATCGGATATCGCCGATCTGCTCGACGGGATCCAGCAGAACTTGTTCGATCGGGCCCTGACATACAGGAATCAGCATACAAAGGTTATCGACAATCAAACCGACTTCGATGCTTTCTTCACACCCAAAAATCTTGACCAACCGGAAATCCACGGCGGGTTCGCGATCTCCGGCTGGTGCGGTTCCGCCAGTTGTGAAGCGGCGCTTAAGGAAAATCTCGGTGTGACGATTCGCTGCCTGCCGTTTGAAGGGCAGTTGGAATCCGCCTCGACCGCCGACCGGTGTATTCACTGTGATAAACCGGCAAACACCCAGGCGGTGTTCGCGAAAGCGTATTGATGAAACCGGAAGCCTTGCCATTGGATTGGGGCATCGGGATCAACTACCCGATTTCATCTTTGCTTCTCAGGTTTTGGGTATCCAGCAACCGGCACCCAGTATCCAGTTATAATTGATGATCCGCATTACCGACATCCTCGACAAAGTCAGCGAGTACAGCCCTGAGGCGGACGTAAGTCTCATCGAGCGTGCCTATGTCTATTCAGCCCGCGTTCACGAAGGACAGGTGCGGCTTTCCGGAGAGCCCTATCTCATGCACCCGCTGGAAGTCGCAGGGATTCTGGCAGATATGAACCTGGATGTCGTCAGCATCGCTGCTGGTATGCTGCACGATGTAATCGAAGATACTCCCGCAGAGCCCGAAGAGATCAAACAGCTGTTCGGCGCTGAAGTGCAGCACATTGTTTCCGGCGTTACCAAGCTGAGCAAATTGCGTTTCAGCAGTTCCCAGGCGAGGCAGGTGGAAAGCATTCGTAAAATGCTGCTGGCCATGGCCGACGATCTGAGGGTGATTCTGATCAAACTGGCCGACCGCCTGCACAATATGCGAACGCTTCAGTTTCATCGCAGTGAACGCAAGCGACGAAAAATCGCCCAGGAGACGATGGATATTTATGCCCCGATTGCTTCGCGACTGGGGATTTACTGGATCAAAAAAGAGCTTGAAGACACCTCCTTCCGGTATTTGATGCCCGACGAGTATGAAAAGATCAAATTGCTGGTCAGCAAGGACCAGGCAGAAAGGGAAAAGTATGTCGAGACGGTACGACAATACATTCACAAAAAAATGGACGAAGTCCAGTTGAAGGGTGAAATTTATGGTCGTATCAAAAACTACTCCAGCATCTACTACAAGATGATTAGTCAAACGCTGGCGTTTGAAGATATTTACGATATCATTGCTTTCCGTATCATTGTCGATTCGATTCCCCAGTGCTACGAGGCCCTGGGGCTGATTCATTCTCTTTGGAAACCGATTGACATTAAATTCAAGGATTACATCAGCCGCCCGAAACCGAACATGTACCAGTCTCTGCACACGACGGTCTTCGGGCCGGTCAACGAACGGATGGAGGTCCAGATCCGGACCTGGGAAATGGACCGGGTGGCCAAATCCGGGATTGCGGCTCACTGGTCCTACAAGGAGGGGCAACAGTTCGATGATCGCGTCGGCAGGGTGTATGCCTGGATTCAGGACTTGCTGGAAAACCAGGAGAGCATCAAAGACCCGGGCGAATTTCTGGAGAATGTTCGAATCGATCTTTTTCCGGATGAAGTTTATGTTTTTACCCCCGGCGGAGATATTAAAACACTGCCCAAAGGTGCCACTCCCATTGATTTTGCTTACATGATCCACACGGAGGTGGGGCATCAGTGTGTCGGGGCCAAGGTGAACGGTCGGATGGTGCCATTGCCCTATGAGCTGCAAACCGGCGATGTCATTGAAATCGTCACGGCCAAGAACCATCAGCCGAGCAAGGACTGGTTGAAATTCGTAAAAACCGTCAAGGCGCGTTCCCGAATCCGGCAGTGGATCAAGTACCAGGAAAAGGATCGCAGTTTGAGCCTGGGCAGAGAAATGTGTGAGAAGGCTTTTCGTAAACACCGGCTCAACTTCAACACCCTGGTCAAAACCGAGGAGATGCAGAAGGTCGTAGAACACTTTGGTTTTAAGACGGCCGATGATTTGGTTGCCAGTGTCGGCTACGGCAAGATTACGCCACTGCAAGTCGTACGGCGATTGACAGCCAGTGTCGAGGCTGAAGAAAAAGACGAGTCGATCTTCAACAAGATTATCGGCCGAGTCCGCAAGAAAAAGCCCAAGGGCGGAGTGGTCGTCAGAGGAGTGGACGACATCCTGATTCGGTTCGGCAAGTGCTGCCAGCCGGTTCCCGGAGATCCGATCGTCGGTTATATTACCAGGGGTTTCGGTGTAACCGTTCATCGAACCAGTTGCGTGAACGCGCTGAAAATGAACCCGGAACGGCAGATAGAAGTGGATTGGAGTTCCCAGAATTCAGAAACCTATCCGGTCAAAATTCGTATTCGTTCCCATGACCGGATCGGTCTGCTGGCAGATGTTGTCAGCAAAATCAGCAAAAACGACGCCAACATCCTCACCGCCAAGACGGAAACCCTGGACAACAGGATGGTGCACAGCACATTTACCATCGATGTCGAGAACACGGAACATTTAAACCGTGTGCTGACGTCCATCAAGAAGGTTAAACACGTGCTGGAGGTAATACGGATCGGTTAGGAGAGAATCGTTTCGCCCGCAACGGGTATGAAACGCTCGCAGACAGGCAAGAAGATTTTCATGGGGTATGCGCGCAGGGCTTACGGGGCTTTGACCACCTGACCGGATCGGATACAACTGGTGCAGACCATCATTTTCACGACCCTGCCGCCGCGTACCGTTCGAACCCGCTGAAGGTTCGGCTCAAAGCGGCGCTTGGTCACGTTGTGGGCGTGGCTGATATTGCTGCCGACCATCGGTTTTTTCCCGCATATTTCACACATCTTTGCCATGCTGCACTCCTTGCTGCTCCCAGCAGAAATCGCTGATTTATTAGTTCATTTCGTTGCCGGAAACAATCGCCGGTTACCGGCATCTTGATCGCCAATCGAATGCCCGAAGTCGGCACTGATACCGCAAAACCCCCAATGTGTAAAGTCTTTTTCTTACGGTGTCGGAGACAACGCCGCCAGGCGGGCTTCACACCTGGCGATATAGTCCATGGCCTCCCGGTGCATTCCCACATCCGGATATGCGGTGACAACAGCCTGAAAACGTTTCAACGCAGCTTTGTAACGTTTGCTCTTGAAATAGAACTTTGCGATGTAGAACTCGTTTCCGGCGAGGTTTTTCATGCATCGGTTGATGTGATCGTCCGCTCTTTCCGTATAAATGGAATCCGGATACTGCAGGCGCAGTTGTCGAAACGTTTCCAGCGCTTTGCGGGTGGAGCTCTGGTCTCGATCGATGGTTGCGACACGGTCGAAGTAACAGCGTCCGATCTGATAGATGACGTACGGCCTGGCCTCGTTTCCGGGATGAAGCTCGGCAAATTCTTCGTAAGCGCCAACGGCGTCTTCGTATTGCTTCAGGTGGTAAAAAGAATCGCCGATTTTCAGCTCCGCCAGCGTGACGTGCTTGCTGAAAGGATACCAGTCTTTCAGCTGCTCGAACGCCTTCAGCGCCGTCTTGTAGTTACCCTTCTCATAGGCTTCCGTGCCTGTTTGAAGGAGCACTTCAACCGAATCGACTTCCTTTTCTTTCGAGCGGAAGAGCGAACAACCAGCCGCCAGCACTGCGGCGGTCGCAATGACCGTCAGAATCATTGCCAATCGAAACGGTTTCGGCATTTTTCTCGGAAACGATATGCAGCGGCGATGAATCCTTTGCAGATACGGATCATCGCCGCAGTTTGAAGCAAGTCAAGCGTTCTGATGTATATTGGTGAACGGACCCGATACCGGCAGGAGATGGTCGGGTTAGAGTGCTTTGGCAATTACTTCTTCGAGTTTCGACTTGGCGACCATCCCGGTGATCTGATCCACCACATTGCCTCCCTTGAAAAGGATCAGTGTGGGAATTGCCTTAATACCGTATTTTCCGGGTGTAACGGGGTTGTTGTCAACATTGCATTTCATAAACTGGACCTTGTCCCCGTAGTCGTTGGCAAGTTCTTCTACCACCGGCCCGATCGCCTTGCAGGGGCCGCACCACGGTGCCCAGAAATCAACCAGGACGGGTTTGTCCGACTGCAGCACATCGTTATCAAAATTGCCGTCTTCGATCTCCCTGATGCCTTCTCCCATGTACGTGGTCCTTTCTGATTAATAATTTTGCCAATTATAGTGACACCGCCGTTGGTTGTCAACCTCGTTGAGAGGGCCGTCCCTCCGCAGTTTCCGGGGTCGACAAACAATGCAGGCGGAATCATTTTATTTCACCGGCACCGCAGAGGCGGTAATTGAAAATGAACGGTTTTCGGTGTATGAATGACCGATTCATATCGATCAGAGGACGCGGCGGATGAAATCCAACATTCGTATCGGTGCATTGATTTCCGGAACAGGAACCAACCTGAAGGCGATTCTGAAGGCTTGCCGCCAGGGGAAAATCGACGGCAGGGTGGTTTTCATCGGATCCGACAATCCGGAGGCTGCCGGTCTGCAGATGGGCCGGCAGGCCGGTATTGCCACCTTTGTCGTCGATTACCGCAGCATCGAGCGACGGTACCGCTCCAATCCGGACCATGTGGAGATCCCGTCGGATTTTCAGCTCGATGACATCTGCCGCAAACAAAACCTTTTTCCAGAGGATGCCGACCCAGGTAAAGTCGCGATATTTTTAGCCAGCCGGGCGATTGCCGAGGGGCAGCTGCTCCGGAAGATGCAGGCTTATCCCTTCGACCTGCTGGTCTGTGCCGGTTTTATGCGTGTGCTGACACCCTATTTTATCGACCGTGTGAATACCGATCCGGATCACCCTCGGATCATGAACATCCATCCAGCCCTGCTGCCGGCCTTTCCCGGAACCGACGGTTATGCCGATACGTTTCGTTATGGAAGCAAAATCGCCGGTTGCACGGTTCACTTCATCGATTACGGTGAGGACACCGGTCCGATCATCGCCCAGCGGGCTTTTCCCATACGGGATGAAGACACCCTTGACTCGGTCAAAATGAAAGGCCTGGCACTGGAGTGGGAGCTCTTTCCGGAGTGCATCCAGCTCTTCGCCCAGGGGCGGATCCGCTTGGAGAGACGCTCATTCGAGACGCAGGAAGGAGATCGATTTGAACGGAAGGTGGTCACAATCCTGCCGACTGAGTGAACCATCGCCGGCCCCATGTGATCAGAGATACCTGCGGCCGCCGAGAAATCGCTTTCGGTAGTAGCCGCTGGACAGGGACGCTACGCGAATATATTTACCCCTGCCGGGTGCATGGATGAACCGGTTTTTGCCCACATAGATGCCGACATGGGAGACCCGCTTTCCGCCGGCGGTGGCGAAAAATACCAGGTCACCCCTGGCCAGCTCCCGTCGTCTGACGGCTGTACCCGTATGCCATTGCTGCCGCGATGTGCGGGGAAGATCGAGTCCATTGAGCTGATAGACGGTCATGGTCAGGCCGCTGCAGTCAAATCCCTCACGCTGTGATTCGCCTCCCCACTTGTACGGAATTCCGATATAAGATCTGGCCGTCTGAACCAGCTCGCTGCGCAGATCCCCTTCGAGGGCGGCAATCTGGGGGCTGACGATGTAATATTCATCGATGATGCCCCGGGCTTGAAGAAATCCGGCTTCCCTGCGGGCCGTTTTTCTAGTGGTGTAGTTCCCGAATCGAACCTTGTATAAGCCGGAAGGATCGACATAGTGGTAGGCATTCAGGCCCTGCCGCTGCAGTTTTTCCGTCAGGCGTACGGCGTTGTCTTGGTCCTGGAATGCACCGACCTGAATGGCGAATCGGACTTTCTTCAGACGCGTGGAGGGATAGACGGATTCGGGCCGGTGTGAAACCGGCTTGCCGGCCGTGCAGGCACCCAGTAGAAGGATACACACGGAAACGGCCGCACAGATGATGCAGCGATTGCCAGAAACTCCAATCATGGTTTATAAAACTTTTACCATCAGCGGGATGGCGATGAACGTACCCGCGGAACTGCCAAGGTTTGTGAACACAACCACCAGGAGAATGCGGGTGATCTTGTTTCTCCAGAACCCGCGAAGGGAGTGGATGTCTTCCTGCAGGTTCTCGAAATCGATCACTTTCGGTTTGCGGGAAAACGCTTCCACCATTCCCGACACCCAACCCGCTGCTATCATGGGGTTTAGAGAGGTCAGCGGCGCTGCCAGAACCGAGGAAAGAATCGTGAGCGGATGCGCCAGGGCCAGCAGTGCTCCCAGACCGGCCAGCAGCCCGTTTGCCAGCAGCCACCAGGTGATCATGTGCGAGCCGGTTTCGGCGCCCCCGTAATAAAAACCGGACAGCAGAAGGACCAGGATGCCGACGGGGATGATCCATTTGATCCATTTGACCGACTTTCTGCGGGGGGGCAGCTGCTCCAGCGCCGAAATATCTGTTTCGGTTGTCCAGTATTTTTTGATGCCGGGGATGTGACCCGCCCCCACGACAGCAACGATCCGATCGCCGGGTGCCGTTCGGATCTTATGGGCCAGATACCGATCGCGTTCATCGATCAGAACATGGCGAACGACCGGAAGAGACCGACCCACATCTGCCAGAAGACTCTCCAACACGTCTTCCTGCTTCATCCTCTCTACGTCTTCCGGGCTGATTTCATCGACCTTCCCCAGGGAGAAAATCAGCTGTACGACAAGTTTTATCCTGTCCCACAGTTTCATGATTCGCCAGGCCCTGGCCAGCGTTGTGCGAATGTCCCGGTCCGCCAGATGAACACCCGCTCCGACGGCCTCCGCGCTTTCGATGGCTTGTATCATTTCCTGGCCGGGGCGGATGTCGAGTTTCTTTGCAATCCGTTTCTGAAAAGAAGCCAGCAGCAGATTCGACAGGAGCAAAAAGGCTTTCTTTTCTTTGACCACCTTGACGATATCCATGTTCTGCCAGGAGTCTTTGTGGCGAATCGACTGGTAACGCGATTCACAGAGCTCCACGCACACCGTGTCCGGTTTTTCACGGGCGATCACTTCGGCCACCAACCGGGTACTTTCATGCGATACATGAGCGGTGCCCAGCAATGTCACCTGTTTGCCGCCGGCTGTTAGATAATGAATCATATAGCGGTTGTTTCTTGTCGGTATTGATAGTATAAATTTTTCGAGCGACCCACCTATTATCCTGCGAAACTAAAAGAATAAACCATTTGGGCGACTCTTTCAAGGTTGAAGATGGAGCCTGCCGGGAGGTAAACGGATGGCAGAGACGTCAGCGGCGGAAACGGATGGCTACCGAATCGACAGGGAGCCTTTTTACCTGCCCGCCGGAGACGAGCTCAAGCTGTTTCAGGCGGCCTGCGATGCCCGGCTGCCGGTGATGCTCAAAGGTCCCACCGGGTGCGGGAAAACCCGTTTTGTCGAGTACATGGCGTATCGTCTCGCGCGTCCCCTGATCACCGTTTCCTGCCACGAGGATCTCTTTGCATCCGACCTGATCGGGCGATATCTACTCAAAGGAGATGAAACCGTCTGGGTGGACGGACCGCTGACACGTGCGGTGCGATTGGGCGCGATCTGCTATCTGGATGAGATTGTCGAAGCCCGCAAGGATACGACGGTGGTCATCCACCCGTTGACGGACCATCGAAGATATCTGCACATCGAGCGGAAGGGAGAAATGCTTCGGGCACATCCGGATTTCCTGATGGTGATCTCCTATAATCCCGGCTACCAGTCGGTGCTCAAAGACCTGAAGCAAAGCACCCGCCAGCGGTTCGTGTCTCTGGAATTCGGGTATCCGGATCCGGAAAAGGAAACCCGAATTGTCGCCAACGAGGGGGGGGTGGATCTGCAGGTGGCCGCGCGACTGGTTTCTTTGGCCGGCAAGATCCGCCGTATTCGTGACCAGGGCCTGATGGAAGGAGCCAGCACCCGCCTGTTGATCTACGCGGCGAAACTGGTTCACCACCAGACTCCGCAGCGCGAGGCATGTCGGACGGCGATCAGCCTGCCTCTCACCGATGACAGGCGCCTGCAGGAAACATTGAACGATTTGATCGACGATTACTTTGCCGGCGATGGAACTGAAATCAAAACGGCGTGATCCTCTCGGGGAACTCGACATTTTCGACCCAGATACCGGCAGCATGGTGCGTCGTGGTCTGGGAGCAAATCGGGCGAACGCCTCCCCTGAAGCCCTATCAGTGCTGGCGGACGAAACGATCTGGGCACTCGGTCAGGAAGTGTCATTCGGTCAAGCTGTTGCCCAGGGGATCCTATCAATCATCCAGCAATCCCCCACCTGCCTGCAGACCTATCGAACCGGCGTGCGCACAGCCGGTGCGAAAGGGCCGACGCTTGGCCGGTTAATGGCCATCCACCTGGTTCCGGTCCTGACGGCCGATCATACCCGTATCCGGCATCTTTTCTGTAAGGCTTTCGAGGTCATGGAAAAGGCCGGCGCCTATACCCTCACAAAACCCCTGGAGGCGTTGGATCGAATCCTGCATGGCGGCGATCACCGGTCGGCCGAAATTTACCTGAGCCTGCTGTGTACTGCCTTTTCCAGAGAGATGCCGTACAACCGCCGTCAGCAACTTGCCGCGCTTTTGCCGAAAGCGGCCTTTCAGTATGCTCCTGCCAAAAGACCCTGGCAGCTTTCACAGTTGGAACGGGTCATGCGGGTCGATGACCGATTGGCTCTGGCGCTGATGACCGGTATGGACAAGGGGCTGGACCTGTTGTCTGCCTTGGCGCTGTCCCGGTTTGTGTCTCAGGGACTCGAACGGTGCGAACCGGATAGACAACGGGCGGAGAAATTCTTTGCCCTGGAATCGCGTTCCGGTCGATCGGTATTTGACGAACTGCAGGTGGCAGCATCTTTTTGTCAGGTGCAGCCCCAGCTGAACCGCTATCTGCAAGCCCGCACCGGGCGCAAGCTTACCGTGCGTCTGGTATCTGCGCTGTCGATGCGTGGCGGTGACACCCCTTTTGATTCCGGCGGCACCTTTTCAGATCGGAAACATATCTACCTGCCCAACGAGGTGGAGCGCTTTGAGACAAAAACGGATAACGTAAGGGTATACAAATGCCTGGCTCGATTCGAAGCCGGACTGCACGAATTCGGTACATTCCGGTTTGATCTGGAAAGAGCCTTGGAACTCTGCAGAGAAAATCAGCAATGCTTTCTCCTGCCGGATCCAGCTCAAAGCGGGATCCAACCTTCCGTTGCCGTTTCAGATCTGGAGCGATTTTTTAATCTTTTCCCCGAACCGCTGCTGGCAGAGGATCTTTTCCTGATTTTTGAGCATGGAAGGATCCGGCATTTGCTTGAGCAATCCTATCCGGGACTGGTGTCCACGTGCCTTCCGATGTTTCAGCAGGAAGCCCGCATGCTTCTTTCGAAAGGGTTAAACCGTCAGGCGCTTATCCCGATATATGCAAGGATCGCATGCGGGTTGTCCCCCGAAGATTCGGAACGAGAACTTTCAGGAGAAAGTCGTCTGGTTCGAAAAACAGCCGAACTTTTTGATACCGCGATGCAGCGGCGTGTTCCGACGGCCGAAACCAGCGGAGAACTGGTGGCGGCAAGCTATGCCGTGGTCAATACCCAGCTGGACCCTTGCCGGCGAGCTGCAGGCATCCGAAGCTACCAGCCTTTGCAAACACCATTTCTGCGGCGCATTCGGCCCGATCTGCACCAAATTTCCGGTTTGCGGATTGAGCGGCTGGCCCGGTCTATAAAAATGCATCTGGCGGATCGAGGGATCCATATCTATGCATCGGTTTTGCGAGATTACCTGGAATCCCGCCGCGGAGAGCTTGGCACGCGTGACATCGAAAAAATTCTGCGCGATCCGAAAAACTACACAAACAAGGCTCGCACCGCCCGGCAACCTATTTGCAGGGATCGCGTAGATGTTGCCTTGCAAGCGGTTGCGTTTGGTACAGATACCGAAAGTGAACTGCCGGCTGCGCAGCATAGCAACTGCCCGGCATTCTGGTATCCGGAATGGGATTGTCGCCTGGGAGACTATCTGAGTGATCACGCTCGCGTGCTGGAGTGCGCTGTGGAAGGGCATGCCAGCAAATTTTACGAGTCGACGCTGATCCGGTATGCCGGTCTGGTTCAACAAATCCGATCTGTGTTCGAACTGCTCAAACCCCAGGGTTTGAAATGGTACCGGCGCTGGATCGAAGGCGATGAATTCGACTATCATCAGCTGCTCGATTTCGCCCTGGACCGCAGGGCGGGACGCACGCCGTCGGAGCGGCTTTATATCAAGCGGCTCAAGGCGCTGCGGGACGTGGCCGTGCTGCTGCTGGTCGACCTTTCGCGATCGACCGCAAATGCGGTTGCCGGCTCCGACACTTCCGTTTTGAATGTTGAAAAAGAAGCCATCGTACTATTCAGCGAAGCCCTTCAGGTGGTGGGCGACCGATACGCCATAGCCGGTTTTTCAGGTGCCGGAAGGCTGGGTGTCGAATATTTTCAAATCAAGGACTTTAGCGATCCGCTCGATGATGATGTCCGCTGCCGCATCAACGCCATGGCGCCCCGGCGAAATACCCGCATGGGGGCAGCGATCCGTCACGCTGCCAGCCGGTTGTCCGCGGAGACCTGCCGCGTCAAGTTGTTGATCATGCTCGGAGACGGTTTCCCAAATGATTTGAACTACAAAAAAACTTACGCTGTCGAGGACACCCGTCGGGCCATCGCCGAACTGCGTGCACAGGGCGTGCACGTTCATGCCATCACCGTCAATATGAATCCGGCCAACGCTTCGCACCTGGACGAACTCTTCGGAGACATCCACCACAACCTGATTACCGACGTGACCGATCTGCCGGACAGGTTGTGGCGGATATATGGAGCCTTGACAAGATAACGAGTAATAACAAGATGATTCTTTACGACGACCTATTTGCCTGGGAGGGCTTCGGCGGTAGATTTCGGATCGGTGCCGGCAAGTGCCGCCTGCGGATTTTCGACCTCAACAAGGGGCAAACCAGGAAAACCAGGCGTCTCCCGCACTTGCGGCCGTTTATCATTGTTGCTTCAGATGTGGCGGAGAGCAGAATGACGGTCAAAAGCTGCGTCAGCCATCTTGCCACCACTGTGATCAAACAGTTTGGAATCGATCCGCAGCGGATGATTTTCGTGGAATATTACCCCCGCCAGCGATACGGTCTGCACAACGAGAACATCATAGCAGAGCGATTCGAGGCGGTTGATTTTGAGTGGTACGAGGGCAAAGCGCTTTACCCCCGGTGGCGTCCGCTGAACCCGCCGCTGCTGGACACGATAAAAGCGGTGCTGCAAACCACTTGGTAAATGATCGCATGCGGCTGTCTTCACGAACTCGGGCTCGGGGGCGGATGCGCGCTGGCGGCACATTCGTTTTTACCGAGATCGAGTATGTCCAGCTGCTCCTCATCGACCTCCGCCAGACCGGCATTGATATCGCGAATCTTGGCATATTCTTCCGGCTGGGGTCGCGTGTTTTCGTTAATGAAAGCGAAAAATTCTTTTTCTTCCCTGATCCCGTAGATGCGGGAGTTGCCTGCCTTTATCTTTCCGATCGTCTGGGCGAAGATCAGTTGATCGTTGGCCTCTGCCCAGTCTATGTAGTGGCCGGGCAAAATGGTGATCGACTCATCCAGCGGAACAATGATCTCGGTCATGGTGCGAAACAGCAGCCTTGACCACTCTTCCGACATTCCCCCCAGGTCGGGTCGTCCGATGGAAACAATGAACACCGTATCACCGGAAACAAGGTATTGGTCGTCAATCAAATAGGACGTGCTGCCCGGCGTGTGGCCGGGAGTGTGAAGGACCTTTACCTTTGGGCCACCGGCGGCAAAAGTATACACCTGCCCGTCACGCACAGGGGTGTAACGGAACGCGGCCTCCGCAAAATCGGTTTCAGGGGCCATGATTTCCGCACCCGTCGCCCGGTTGAGCATGGGGCTGCCCGAAATGTAGTCGGCCTGTCGGTGGGTTTCAAAGGTTTTTGTCACCGCGCATCCGCGTTCTTGCGCAAACATCTGGTAGGCCGCGATGTTTTTGGCCGGATCGAAAACCATCATCTCCTTGCCACTGACCAGAGTGTAACTGCAGGAGGCTTTACCGGGTCGACGGAACTGGTGAAGTTCGTAGCCGTTGGCAGCTTCCACCCGAACCGGGGCCAGATAGTTGCCCCAGGTTTTGATACCGCTCTCGAGATACGCGACATCACCGAACCCATTTTTTACCAGGATCTCTCCCACGTACTTTGCCGATCCCTCCTTTGCGCACACAATACGGACTTTATCTGCCCGGGGTACCTTGGCGACGCTTTCCTCCTCAAATTCGATAAACTCCATGTACGGTACATTTACCATATTTATCGGGTAGGGCCCTTCCACTTTGAAACGGCCGAATTCGACATTGTTGCGTACGTCCAGAAGTAGAAAGTCTTCCTTTTCCGTCAGCCAGTCAAAAAGCTCGGCAGCGCTGTATGAACGTAAATCCATGAGTCCTCCTTTACCGGTGATCAATGCGCAACAGTTGCCACTGTCGCATATGGTACATAGAGCCGTTTCGAAAACGAAGGTTACGCCAAAGCCAGTTCATCCATCCCGTGTTCAAGGGGCGCGCTTCCTGCGTTTGCGGGAATCGCGGTCTGCTGCACGCCCGAATACGGTATTACCCATTACGGCGGTAAAACGCAATCATTGTCTGGTTTGCACATGACAAAGGGGCACGAATTGGGGTATGAGGGATCGATGAACCGAAACAAGGAGGCGATCATGTCACTGACAACGATTCAGACCACAAAAGCCCCGGCCGCTATTGGGCCCTATTCTCAGGGGATTGCAGCCGGACCTGTTCGATTTGTAAGCGGCCAGTTGGGCCTGGATCCGGCTACCGGAAAACTTGTCGGGGAGGACTTTCCCGACCAGGTGCGGCAGGCGCTGCAGAACCTGCAGCAGATCGTGGAGGCCGGCGGGTGCGTTCTTCAACAGGTGGCGGCCGTGGACGTTTTTCTGACCGACATCGGAAAATTTGCGGAGTTCAACGAGATTTACAAAGAATTTTTCACCGATCACCGACCGGCCCGGGCGGTGGTGGAGGTCAGCGCGCTGCCGATCGGTGCCCAG
>JAHEIV010000384.1 GCA_024639205.1 Deltaproteobacteria bacterium
TATCCAGCAGTTCTTCGGCCAACCCGGATCGTTCCAGCATCACCCCCATAAAGACAAACAACGGTACGGCGGCCAGGGTGACGTTGATCATCACCCCCCAGATCCTCAGGGGCAGCAGGTTGAAAAATGACCAGCCGAAACCGATCAGGCCGAAGACCAACGCTGTTCCCATCAGGGTAAAGGTGACCGGAAATCCGATCATCAGCAAAATGGTGAGGGCCAGAAACATCCATGCCGGCAGATATTCCATCAGCTGGGGCCCCCTTCTGGGTGTTCGATTCCCAGAATCTGCATCAGGCTGTGGATGCCGAGAGAGATTCCCTGCAGCAGCAAAAGGATAAAACCGGCGGTGATGCAGCCTTTGATGATGAAGCGAAGGGGGATACCGCCGGGATCCGGTGAGCCTTCCAGAATCGACCAGGAATTGTAGACAAATTTGTAGGAAGTCACGATGATCATCGTGCAACCGGGAATCAGGAAAAAAAGCACACCCATGAAGTTAACCCAGGCCCGGGCTTTGTAGCCCAGGCGCTGGTAGATGATGTCCACCCGAACGTGACCGTCTTTTAACAGGGTATAGCCGGCACCGATCAAAAATATAAAGGCGAACAGATGCCACTCGAGTTCCTGGGTGAAGACGAAACTGGTTCTAAACAGGTAGCGCATAACCACATCGACGAACACCACCAGCACCAGACCCAGGGATATCCATGAGACGCCTCGCCCGACCCATTCGTTGAGGGTATCGATCCATCGAGCGATGGTTTGCAGCGCACTCATTTCCGCGAAATGGTTCCTATTGTTTTAAATTTATTGGAAAATTTAGCCCGGTTGGTTAGGCTCGGACTATAGGGAAAACAGCTTAAAGAGTCAAGAATAAATGATTTTACCACTTGAGATTGTTTGCATTGCGGTTTATGGTTTGCAGCTGCGTTATTGCTGCATCGGGGTATATCTATAACCTGTGTGACGGAAAGGCGAAAAACCGAAATCATGCCATCAACTGCAAACAGGCTGGACACACGCGAACGGCGCATCCTGATAAACACCTGCTACGGGCATTTCTTGAGCCATCTGAACATGCTGGTGTTTCCGGCAGTCGTTTTACCGCTGACGCAAGTGTTCGGTCTGGAGATGGCCGGTGTCCTGGCCATGTCCTTCTGGATGTATCTGCTTTTTGGTTTGACGGCGCTGCCCTGGGGTCTGGCCGCCGATCGCTGGGGAGCCCGAGCGTTGATGAGAATTTACTACACCGGTGCCGGGGCGGCCGGCATTGCAGCCGCTGTATTTCTTGACAAGCCGTCTGTATTTATCTTGGCCCTGGCATTTTTGGGGCTTTTTTCCGGAATTTATCATCCGACCGGCCTGGGGTTGATTTCCAAGCAGATGACCCGGGTCAGCCTGGGAATGGGAACCAATGGAATGTTCGGCAATCTGGGAATCGCTGCCGCTCCCCTGCTGGCCGGTTTTATCAACTGGCTCTGGGGGCCGAAGATGGTTTACGCGATCCTTGGTGGGCTGAATCTTGTGGGGTTGCTGCTGATGCTGTTCTTCCCCCTGCGGGCCGGTGCCGGTGCGCAAAGATCTGCTTCGACCGGAGACAGCGGACAACCGTCCGCCTTCCTGGTATTGCTTGTGGCCATGATGCTGGGCGGGATCGTGTATCGGGGTGCCACCGTAGTGCTTCCCGCCTATTTCGAACTCAAGGGAATGGGTATTTGGGATTGGCTGCAGGCTGCCGGCGGGCGAGAGCTGTCGCCCAACCTGGTTGCCACCGGCCTGGTCTCGTTGATCTATCTGATCGGGATGCTGGGCCAGTATGCCGGTGGTCACATTGCCGACCGGTATTCGACTCGCTACAGTTATCTGGTCTTTCACGCGATTACCATTCCGGCTGCGGTTGGCATCTCGCTGGCCGCCGATCTGCCACTGGTCATCGCGGCCGGAATCTACGTGTTCTTTCTGCTGGGGGTGCAGCCGATCGAAAACACGCTGGTAGCCTCATTTACACCAAAGAAATTTCACCACTCGGCGTTCGGGTTGAAATTCGTGCTGACTTTCGGTGTCGGGTCCCTGGCCGTCAAACTGGTGGCCGCCTTACAGAATCGGGCCGGTATCGAGTCTATATTTTCGGTTCTCGGGATGATATCGCTGCTGCTGGTAATGACCGTTATTGTTTTGATCAGGAAAACATCACCACGCCGAAAGGCGGACGAATTGGCGGCAACCCCGGTCGTCTGAAACCGGGCCGACAGGGTGCTCATGCGCGATGTCTGCTGGCTTCGTTCACCGTTTTTTTCGGGGTTTTGCCGTCAAACAATGGTGTGGGATAAAATCGGGATCAGAGCGAACTTTTTTTGAGGGAACTGGGCATGGCCAAAACTGGATATTGGGCTGACAATTACGTTCAACTCAGGCGAACGGCCTCAGAGGCTGTTAATATGATCCGGCCCGGCCAGCGGGTCTTTATCGGATCTTCTTCCGGTGAACCGCAGCATCTGGTCAGGGCTCTGTCAGAAGAGGCCGGGCGGCTTGTCGACATCGAGATCGTCCGATTGCTTTCATTGGAGCGGACTCCGCTGACGCTGATAGCCAGCAAATCCGCAGACCAGGCCCTTAATATCCGGTCGTTTTATGCCGGATCCGCCAAGCCGAGCGGCCTGGCCAGAAACTCGCGCTTCATCACCCCTTTGAATCTTTCGGCGGTTCCCCGTCTTTTCAAGAGTCGGCGTCTGCCGATCCATGCGGCGTTAATTCAGGTTTCTCCTCCCGACGATTTCGGATGGATGAGCCTGGGCGTGTCGGTGGACATCACCCTTGCAGCCGCTCAATCCGCGGACCTGGTGATTGCCCAGGTGAACACGAATATGCCCCGGGTGCTCGGGCGCAGTTTCATACACGTGAACGATGTGGATGTGATCGTCGAGTTCGACGAGGATCTGATTACCGCTGATCAACCGGCCGAGTCGGAATCGGCCAACATGATCGCCCGGCATGTGGCCCGGCTCATCGACGATGGTTCCACCATTCAAATCGGAATGGGTACGACACCGCAAGCCGTCGTGCTGGCACTTTCTGAAAAAAATGACCTGGGCGTGCATACCCAGTATCTCACAGACCAAATCATGCACCTGGTCTCCCGGGGAGTTATTACCAATCGCAAAAAAGGATTCAATGACGGGAAACTGGTTGCCAGCACCGCAATCGGCAGCAGCAGCCTGTATGAGTTCATGCATGACAATCCCGCCATAGAACTTTACCCTTCTGATTATGTCGGTGACCCCGGCATAATTTCCCGACACAACAAGATGGTATCCATGAACGTGGCCATGACCATGGACCTCACCGGTCAAGTTGCGGCCGACGCTCTGCCGCTCAATCTTTTTTCCGGCGTTACCGGCATGCTGGACTTTGTCCGTGGCACGGCCCAGGCCGAAGGCGGCAAGTCGATCCTGCTGCTTCCCTCCACATCCCGCCGCGGTAAGGTCAGCCACATCTTGCCGATGCTGGACAACACGGCAGTCGTCATACCGCGCAGCGATGTCTATTATGTGGTCACCGAGTACGGTTCGGTCAATCTATTTGGCAAGAGTCTGCAGGAAAGAGCCATTGCGATGATCAGCATTGCCCATCCCGACTATCGCGAGACCCTTTTTCGCGCCGCGCAGAA
>JAHEIV010000385.1 GCA_024639205.1 Deltaproteobacteria bacterium
TAGCCGGCCAGGAAAACTTCCCGTTCCAGTTTGACAAGTTTGGCGTTGATTTTGCGCGACCAGTTATGGCGATCTTCGGGCTTGTCCATGATGCCTTCAAAGTGCAGGATCACGGCATCGCTGTATTCGTTGAAGAATTGACTGCACTCGGCCACCGAGGGGGTTTGAGGTGGACAGGTGCCACCGCGGCCGTATTCGCCGCATCCGAATTTGCATTTCATGCGCACCCACTGGGATACGACGAATTTTTGGGGATCGACCCACTTGTAGTCGGTGTAGCCTTTTTCCTGAATAATCGCATCCAGGTTTTTACGTTTGTCCGTGGTTAGGCTCATTTTTTGTCAACTCCTGGGGTTGGGGTTTTGGGGGGATCTTGATCGAGGGCTTCTCATCCCTCGTCTGGGTGAGGGATGTGTGCCATGCATGGAATCCCCGTCTGACAAAGTCCGCAAGCAGAAACAGCGATATCGTAAGTGTCGTGCGAATATGCTTTCATTTTATACATGGTGTAGCGCATGCACGTTTGCTTGTCGTGGCCGGATTCGCTGATGGCCTTGACCGGGCAGCGCGGGATGCATTTGCCGCAGGTGCCGTGGGAATAAAAAAGGCAGTAGGCGTGGTGGTCGGTGTACGGACGCTTACTCGGGGGTATCGCTATGCGGGCCACCACCGATCCAGTGCGCATGGCTTTTCCCACCGGGGTGATGAGCCCGTCGCAGAGCCCGAAGGTCCCGAGGCCCGCGGCATAGGCTGCATGCCGTTCCGACCAGTTGGAGCACGGCGCATACGGTCCCGTGTCGGAGTGGCTCCAGAACGCTTCGAGCATGGGCGCCACTGCCTGAATCCCTGCATCGGATAACCGGGCGACCAGGGAACGGCGCAGCGATTCGTTGAACAATTCGCCGTAATGTCGAACCATTATCCAGCGCTCGCACGGCCGCTTGACGGCCACGGCTTGCTCTTTTCGCGTTCGGGTCGTGGAAGGGAGCACCCAACTGATAACGGTCAACTCCACGGGGTCAACATCGGTCTCCTGCGGGAAAGCCTTCTTAAAGATCTCTACCGGTGTGAGATAAAAATCGCCGATATGGATTACATAATGCTCAAAGAGCGGGTCGGCGCCGTTGGCAAAGCCGACCAGCGGTGCATCGAAGGCCTTCTCGCCGGTCGGCAGGTTTAAGGTGTTTTCCTTCGATGTTGCCACAACGTCCTCGATGGCAGCCGTAATCCATGCATGATCGATTTTGGGTTTATCCATCAAATATTCCCCCTCTATTGACCACTTTGTTTAACGTTGCATGAGCGCGCGCATCAGCTCAACTGCCGAGGCTTGTTTCATCTTATTTAATCAATGCGCGAGCATCGATGTGACAACCTGAATTTTTCAGGCCTCTTTTCGCATTTGGCGGATCATCCACTTGATCGGTATAAACATCGAAACTCGTTTTTGGTAATCGGTATACTCCTGCCCGAACTGGGTGTTCAACTTGCGCTCTTCGAGACCTGCTCCCACCAGGAAATACCCTGTGATGACCAGGTTGGTCAAGATGGCGGCCGTATCCAGGGGACGAGCCCATATAATGAGAATGCCTCCCGTGTACCAGGGGTGTCGGACCACGCTCAAAATACCGGAAGTATCGAGGGAGCAATCGTCTGTCAACACGCTGCATGCCTTTTCGTTATTTACTTGTCGAAGCCCCAGGAACTGGAAAAAATCGTAGCGCCGACTGCCGGCGACAAAAAAGAACAAGGCCGAAACCGCCAGGGCAATCTGGACGGACCGCCACGGTCCCTGCCAGGCAAACAGCGCCGGTCCGCGAAGGGAAAAAGTGTAGAGTAATACCGGCGCGAGTGTCACCACGGCCACGGCGTTATAGACGATTCGGTAGTAGCGTGAGGCATACGGAAACCGTTTGACGAGAGGCTCGGTGACCGAAAGGCTGACAAGGACGCTGTGCAGCGCACACCAGGCGATCCACAGAATGGTGAGCACGATATATTGAGTCATCGTATGCATCGAAAATGGCATGTTAAAATTTTCCGGCAACTGCCCTAAAGAATGTGTAGCAAAAAACGCCGTCCGTTTTGCAGTTTCGATACAGCCCATTGACACGGTCATCGAAAACGGCGGAATCGATCATGCCGGCCTCAACGGCGGCTTCCCGGATGCCTTCGATCATGGCCGTAAAGGCCGACTCTCCCATAAAACTTGCATCCGTATCGAGGCGCATTAAGTTAGTCCTACTAAGGTAAAAGAATCGCATTCGTTTGTAAACCACCAGACAGAGGAGAACTGATATGATCGTTAAAGCATACGCCGCAAAGGCACCCGAGAAGTCGTTGGAGCCCTTCGAATATGAACTCGGAGACATCGG
This sequence comes from Deltaproteobacteria bacterium, assembly GCA_024639205.1. Classification (GTDB taxonomy): domain Bacteria; phylum Desulfobacterota; class Desulfobacteria; order Desulfobacterales; family SG8-13; genus SG8-13. The sequence goes on from JAHEIV010000385.1 coordinate 2,376, forward strand.
GGCGGATCAGGTCGACATCGACGTGTCGAGCTGCGGCATTTGTCACAGCGACCTGAGCATGCTCGACAACCATTGGGACATCACCGAGTATCCGATCGTACCCGGACACGAGATCGCCGGAACAATCCGGGCGGTCGGAAAGGGTGTGACCCACTTGACGCCCGGTCAGAACGTTGGGCTGGGCTGGTTTGCCGAGTCGTGCATGACCTGCCAGCAGTGCCTGTCGGGCAATCACAACCTCTGTCCCGATGCCGTTGGGGTTATTGTCGGCCGACATGGCGGCTTTGCCGACAGGGTTCGGGCCCACAAAGGCTGGGTGATTCCGCTGCCTGCCGGGGTGAGCACCAAGACGGCCGGGCCCTTGTTTTGCGGAGGAATCACCGTTTTCAACCCCATTGTCCAAAACAACGTCCGGCCCACCGACCGGGTGGCGGTGGTCGGCATCGGCGGACTGGGCCACATGGCCTTGCGGTTCTTGAATGCCTGGGGTTGTGAGGTGACGGCTTTTTCGACGAGCCCCGACAAGGAATCCGCCGCCCGTGATCTGGGTGCGCACAATTTCGTGAACACCGCCGATTCCGGGGCACTCGAAAAGCTGGCCGGCCACTTCGACATGATCCTGGTGACGGTCAACGTGGCGCTTGACTGGGATGCTTACATCGGGGCCCTCAGCCCCAAGGGTAAATTGCACATCGTCGGTGCCGCCCCGTCCGTTGAAGCCACCGTTTTTCCCATGATTCTCGGACAGAGATCGTTCGGCGGGTCGCCGCTGGGCAGTCCCGCCACCATGGCGTCGATGCTCGATTTTGCCGCCCGGCACGTCATCGAACCGGTGACCGAAGCCTTTCCCATGTCCAAGGTCAACGACGCCTTGGAAAAGCTGCGCTCCGGCAAACCCGGCCATCGTATCGTGCTGGAAAATGATTTTTGAGAGTTCGGCGTTTAACAACCGCGACCATGTTTCCCGTGCCGGTGGCGTGGCGCGTGAATCTCGCATCGCCCGCCGCTGCGCTCAACCTGCCGTTTCGCAGCGGGCATTGATCAGAAATGGCTCGATCGGTTCCAGCAGTGCGTGCATAGTTTTTCCCGGGGCAGTCCGATGGCCGCTTCGAGGTCATCCAAGCGCTGGTATTTGAGCGTAGTCAACCGCAGGTGTTGCCGAATGCCCTCGACCATGGCCAGGTTCTTTTCAGAGTCGGGCACGGCATACGCGTCGAGATGGTCTTCCTTACCACCTTCGAGCTCGTGGATGACCTTCCGTCCCGCCAAATCCAGCGTGGATCGGGAAGTCGAG
>JAHEIV010000386.1 GCA_024639205.1 Deltaproteobacteria bacterium
ACCGTCCGGATCGTAACGGTAGGTGGCAGCGTAGACCTCGTTTCTGCGCGCATCGATCATCGGGCAGATCATATGATCGGCAGGGCCGATCTGCCAGGCCAGGGCCGCCAGTGTGGATACTCCCGCCACCGGGCGACTGCCCGCTGTCGCAAGGCCTTTCACGGTGCTGATACCGATCCGCAAGCCGGTAAAAGAACCCGGTCCGCGTGCAACGGCAAACCCTTCGATCCGGTCGAGGGAAAGACCGGCGGACCGGACGAGGGTTTCGATCAATCGAACCAGGTGTCTAGAATGGGTCTGGCTGCTCACCAGAGTCATTTCAGCCAACAACCGGTCGCCGTCGGCAATCGCCACACTGCAACTACTGGTTGCCGTATCGACCGCGAGAACTCTCATTTGCGAGGGGTTTTTTTTCGGGTCCGTGTTTTCATCGGTCGCGGTTGCTCAAGTGCATGCTGCAGCACTTCATCCATTCCGGAGACCGGGATGTAGTGCACTTTGCGGCGGATATTCTGTGGTATTTCGCTGACTTCTTTACGGTTTTTTTGCGGAATGATGATCGTTCGGACACCGGCCCTGAGGGCGCCCAGGGTCTTTTCCTTCAGCCCACCGACCGGAAGCACCCTGCCTCTCAAGGTGATCTCGCCGGTCATGGCCACATCGTTTCGCACACTTCTGCCGGTGGCTGTCGACACCAGAGCGGTGGCCATGGAGATACCCGCCGACGGCCCGTCTTTTGGAATTGCCCCGGCCGGCACATGGATGTGAATGTCCACGTTGTCGAAGATCGGTTCCTTGCCGCCGTGAGCACGAATGTTCGCGCGGGTATAACTTACCGCGGCGCGAGCGGATTCCTGCATGACGTCGCCCAGCTGGCCGGTGATGATCAGCTCGCCTTTCCCCCGGATCAGGGATGCCTCGACATACATAACCTCCCCGCCGGTCTGGGTCCAGGCCAGTCCGGTCGCAAGGCCGACCTGGCTCTGCTCCTGGTCCATCTCGGGATAATACCGGGAAACACCCAGGTAACGGTGCAGGTTGTTGCGGTTGATTCTGAACTTTCCGGTTTTTCCCTCCGCTATTTTTCTGGCAACCTTGCGGCATACGGACCCAATTTCGCGCTCCAGGTTGCGGACACCGGCCTCGGCCGTGTATTCGGTAACGATCAGGTCGATGGCACCCGGGCTGATTTCCAGTATTTTCGATTTGACCCCGCTTTCCTTGATCTGACGCGGAATCAGGTGACGCTGTGCGATCCGGCGTTTTTCATCCTCCGTGTACCCCGGTAGAGCAATGACTTCCATCCTGTCGAGCAGGGCGGATGGGATCGTGTCGGTTATATTGGCCGTCAGGATGAACATCACTTTCGACAGGTCGAAGGGAAGGTTCAGGTAGTGGTCGCTAAATTCGCTGTTTTGCTCCGGATCGAGGGCTTCGAGAAGCGCTGATGAGGGATCTCCACGAAAGTCGCTGCCCAGTTTGTCGATCTCATCCATCATAAACACGGGATTCCGGCTGCCGCACTGTTTCAGCCCCTGCAGGATGCGTCCTGGAAGCGCTCCGATATAGGTGCGACGGTGGCCACGAATTTCGGCTTCGTCGCGAATGCCGCCCAGCGATATGCGCACGAACTTTCGGTTCAAGGCTCGGGCAATTGCCTGGCCAAGGGAGGTTTTGCCCACGCCGGGCGGTCCCACAAAACACAGGATCGGTCCCTTCATTTGCGGATTCAGCTTGCGGACGCTGAGGTATTCCAGAATGCGGTCCTTGATCTTTTCGAGACCGTAATGGTCCTGATCAAGCACCTTCCTGGCTTTCCGGATGTCGATGACATCCCGGGTGGCTTTGTTCCACGGCATGTCGACCAGCCAATCGAGGTAGGTTCGCACCACCGCCGATTCAGCCGAATCCGGGTGCATCTGGTCGAGCCTTCGAAGCTGTTTGGTCGCTTCTTTTTCGGCTTCCCGGGACATCTTGGCCTGTTTGATTTTTTTACGGTACTGCTCCACCTCCTGCGCCTTGTCGTCTTGCTCGCCCAGCTCCTTGTGAATGGCACGCACCTGCTCACGCAAAAAATAGTCCCGCTGGTTTTTGAAAATCTCGTCTTTTACTTCCGACTGTATTTTAGCCTGCATGGTCGAAAGTTCGACTTCCCGTGAAAGAAAGTGGTTGACCCTCTGGAGACGGGCTAAGGGTTCGGTAATTTCGAGAAGCTCCTGAGCCTCGTCAATTTTCAGCTTAAGATTGGTGGCCACTAAATCGGCCAGTTTTCCGGGGTCTTCGATACTGTCGAGTACCGTGGTCACATCGGCGGACATCTCGCCCCGCAGGGAAAGAATTCTCTCCGAATGTTCGCGGACAGTGCGCATCAGGGCTTCTGTCTCAAGGGTGATATCTTTAACCGGGGTTTCGCTGATGGTCTCGATTTTCACCCGGTAAAACGGTTTGCGGCCGACATAGCGTTTGATCTTTGCCCTGGTGAGCCCCTGCACCAGCGTTTTGACACGACCGTCCGGCAGCTTCAGCATCCGCAGCACCCGGTTGATGGTTCCCACGCGGTAAATATCATCGGGTTCGGGATCTTCGGTGGCCGGATCTTTTTGCGTCGCCAGGAACAAAAAACCATCCGTGGCGACCGATTTTTCAACCGCCCGCACCGATTTGTCTCTCCCGACAAACAGGGGCAGCAGCATGTCGGTGAAGATCACGATATCGCGCACCGGCATCATCGGCAGAGTCGCGGGGATTTCGGACAAGAAATCGTCTTCTTCAAGGATGCTGATGAGGTCGTCCTTGTCGGTTTCAGCCATTATCACTCCACTTGGGTGAGATTTTCCCAGGGTTCGTTTTCAAGAGAACGTTGCAAAATATAGCAGGTACATCAATTGGATATTATATAACTTTCTGTCTTATTTACAATATCAATCTTGATTTTTTCACCGAAACTAGTCTAATCTCTAGTTTTTTTGCGTACCTCTCAGGATAGGATGAAATGCAACCCATACCGGTATTTTCCCCACAGGTGATCACCATCGTTTTTCTGTTCGGTTTGTGCGTGGGCAGTTTTTTGAACGTCTGCATCTACCGAATCCCGGAGTCAAAATCGATCGTCTATCCCGGTTCAATGTGCCCCCGTTGCGGAGTAAAGATACAATTCTATGACAATATACCGCTGCTGAGCTATTTCTTTCTGAAAGGCCGCTGCCGCAACTGCCGGACACCGATCTCGATGCGCTATCCGCTGATCGAAATGCTAAGTGGAGCCCTGGCCGTATCTGTGCTTGCCCGATACGGCCTTTCTGCGGAAGCCGCCGTTACCTACGGCTTTATCGCAGTTTTGATCGTCATCACATTCATCGATATCGATCATCGCATCATCCCGGATGTCTTATCTCTGCCGGGCATTGCCGCCTTTTTTCTGGCTGCAACGCTGGTACCGTCGGTTACCTGGCGCGATTCGCTGATCGGAATCCTGGCTGGCGGTGGCAGCCTGTTTCTGGTCGCCTGGCTCTATCACCTGCTGACCCGCAAGGAAGGGATGGGGGGCGGCGACATCAAGCTGCTGGCAATGATCGGGGCAATGATCGGCTGGAAAGGGGTGCTGTTTACGATTTTTGTATCATCGGCTACCGGTACCGTCGTCGGGCT
>JAHEIV010000387.1 GCA_024639205.1 Deltaproteobacteria bacterium
ACATTACCCGGGGGAGTTATCTGTTTTTTCTCAAGCCGGTAATCGCCGCCTTCCTGGCGGTAATGTTCCTGCAGCAGCAGCCGACCGGCTGGCAGGTGGTGGCGATTCTGGTGATCTGTGCCTCCGTTGCCGTGGAAGCTTTCTGGTCCAGGCTCCGCCAATAAAGTTACACTCCCGGCAGCGGGACGGCAGCCGGGAAAAAGTATCCGGTCTGCTTGTTTCAAGCGGGATAGAACCCATCGCAGAAATCGTGGATCAGGGTTCAACGCCCCGCCATTGGCGGGATTTAGCATCTGTTCGTTTGATTTTTGTTTCAACAAGGCGTATGACGGCAGGTGGTGAAAAAGCGGGGCGAACACGATAAGGTTGTACGCAGGCTCGGGGAGGTCAAGAGCAGGGATGCCGATCGTATCGAGCCGACCCGCACCTCAGCTATGGGCGCTGAGACGCAAATTTGCGATGGGGTCTATTCTGGATCAAAGGCCAGGGTTGTGCGGTGATCCCCACGGTGCAAAAACCTGACCCGCAGGGGCATGCCGATTTGAATCTCTTCCGGTTTGCGGGGATCGATCCCTTCGATGCGGGCATCGACCCGGCCGCCTTCCTCCAGTTCGACCACCCCCGAGATGTAAGGATTGTGGCGATCGTACCCTTGGGCGATCATGGAAGGCGGGGCGATGGAAATGCAGGTAAACGCCGCCAGCCTCCCCTTGCCAGAGAGCTTTTCCCAGCGAAATTCCGAGCCGCGGCAAGCGGGGCAGATCGGCCGGGGCGGTACATACAGGGAGTTGCAGCGGCTGCAGCGCGAGCCCATCAATTTTTCTTCATTCAGGTAGCTCTCAAAAGATATGTCGCTAAAGGGCCGGTCTTGCATTGGGCTACCTCCTTTCGAAAATGGTGAACGTGCAGGTCCCGCCGGTGCCGCCAAGATTGTGGGCCGCACCGATTCGCAGGTCAGCCGCCGGCACCTGCCTTTTGCCGGCCTTTCCCCGCAGCTGGGTCCAAACCTCATAGAGCTGGGAGATGCCGGTGGCTCCCACCGGATGCCCCTTGCACTTCAAACCGCCGGAAGTGTTGATCGGCTTGGAGCCGTCCAGGCGGGTCATTCCTTCGGCCACCGCCTTGTGTCCCTCCCCGGGCTTGAAGAATCCCAGGTCTTCGATGTGCAGAATTTCGGCGATGGAAAAGCAGTCGTGCACCTCTGCGAACTGGACATCTTGCGGACCCAGACCCGACATGCCGTAAGCCTCTGAGGCCGCGTAGCGGGTCGCCTCGAAAAAGGTCAGATCGTCGCAGGCGTGCAACCCGCGGCCGCTGCCCTGACCGATGCCGGCCACTGAGATCGGATCATCGGTAAAATTTTTGGCGATCTCTTCGCCCACCAGCAGCATGCAGCTGGCACCGTCGCTGATGGGGCAGCAATCAAACAGGTGCATGGGCCAGGCAACCACCGGATTGGCACGCAGATCACCTAAAAATTCCTTCTCATCCGCCCACCCGGGTACGTCTGCACCCTTTTTCTTCGCGCTTTCGATCTTCTTGTTCATCATGTCGCGAATCGTGAGCGGAAACTGTGCTTTCGGATTCAACGGCGCGTTGTTGTGGCTTTTGATGGTCACGTTCATCAGGTGCTCCCGGTTTGCCCCGTATTTGGCAAAGTAGGCCGTGGCCACAGCGCCGAACACGCCCGGGAAAGTGAAACCCGCCTGTCCTTCGTAAGGAACCGTGGCCAGGGCCAAACCCTCGGCCACCTCTTCGGTGGTTCGCTTGGACATCTCCTCCAGACCGCCCACCAGCACAACATCGTAAAATCCGGAAGCGATGGCAAAGACGCCTTCCCGAAAGGCCAGAGCGCTGGAGGCACAGGCGCCTTCTGTGCGGGTGGCCGGCTTTGGTGTCAGCCCGACCAGATCGGAAATGATCGGCCCCCAGTGGGACTGGTGAATGAAAAAATCGTTGGTGAAATTGCCCAGGTAAAGAGCGTCGATATCGTTCGGATCGAAGCCCTTGTCCACCGATGCCAGCAGTTCCGTAAAAGCCTCGACAAAAAGATCCTTGGAGTTTTTGTCCTTGTACATCCCGAAAGGCGACATCCCGGCTCCCACTACGGCCACACCGCGACCGAGTTTTCTGCGCTTTTTCATTTCCTATCTCCTTTCGTTCAAATCCCCGGCCAAAGGACCGTCGGAAGGGATTTGAACGCCTATATCGCTTTGTTTGGTGTTGCCACCCGTTTCACGGTGTGGCTTCGTCGGTGGGCAGCCTTGTGTTTTCACAATGGTGCGCCCCTGGCCGTCATTTCGCTGTACCGTACTGATCCCGCATCTCTCGCTTCAGCGTCTTGCCGGCGACATTGCGCGGGAAATCGTCCATGATGACCACGTCGTAAATCCGCTGAAATTTGGCTTCCACCCGCTGGTTGATCCATTCTTTGAGCTGCGCGGCATCGACACTTTCAAGCTCGTGCAATATCACCGCCGCCAGCGGGGTTTCTCCCCACTTGTCGTGAGGCACACCGAAAACCGCCGCTTCCCGCACCGCCGGGTGCTGCACGACGACCTCCTCGATGTCCCGGGGATAGACATTCACACCGCCGGAGATGATCATGTCCTTCTTGCGATCGACCAGGTACAAAAAGCCGTCTTCGTCCACGTAACCCATATCGCCGGAGTGGAGCCAGCCGTCGCGGATCGCCTCGGTGGTCAGGTCGGGGCGCTTGTAATAACCGGGCGTCAGAATCGGACCCCGGCCGCAGATCTCACCCACTTCGCCGGGGGGAAGGACATTGTCGCTTTCATCCATGATCCGCATTTCGAAAAAAGGCGGCGGCACACCCACCGAATCCGGTTTGGCCGCATAGTCATCCCTGTCGAGTACGGTAACAAAGCCTTCTGTCAGCCCGTAAAGCTCGTAGAATCTTCCGGGCAGAGACTTCGTGAGGGCCTCCTTGTGTTTCTGCAGCAAGGGCGCACCGAGAGAAAGGATCATTTCCAGGGATTGGAGTTTCTCGGATGAAAAATTGGGGGCGTTCATTACGGCGATAATCTGGGCCGGTACGATGATCACATGGGTGACGCTTTCTTTCTCCACCGTCTCGATGTACTCCTGCGGATCGAAGCGATCCAGCAGAACATAGGTGGCACCGACAAACATCGTGGGCATTAAATCCACAAACGATCCATTGAAGACGATCGCACCGGCATGCATGGTGACACTTTCAGGGGTCATCCGGTAAGAAGAGGCAAAAATCGTTGCATAATTCGCCCGAATGTAATGGGTATGCATAATTCCCTTGGGCAGGCCGGTCGTTCCGCTGCTGTACATGATGTTAAAGGGGTCATCATCACTGACCGTGATTCCCTCCGGCTCGTTTTGGCTTGCGGCTGATTTCAGGGCATGGTAATCCCGATAGCCTTTCTGGTTGGAAAAATCCGTCAGCAGGTATCGATCCTCGTCAATGGCAGGCAACTCGCCCTTGATGCGGTCCAGCAGCTCTGTAAATCCGGCATTGGATATAACGGCCATCGTGTCCGAGTCCTGGAGCAAAGAGGCCATCGCCCTTTCCAGCAGCAGCGTGCTCAAGGGCACGACCACCGCTCCGATTTTGGCACAGGCCCAGTATGTCTCCAGCAGCTCTAAACAGTT
>JAHEIV010000388.1 GCA_024639205.1 Deltaproteobacteria bacterium
CTGAATCTATTTCAACCGGATCTTTACCGCATTGGCATGGGCTGTCAGCCCTTCGGTCTCCGCCAGTCGGACGATATCGGCAGCCTCTTTGCTGAACGCATCCTTCGAGTAGTAAACCAGGCTGGTCTTTTTCAGAAAATGCTCTACCGACAGCGCAGAAGCAAACCGGGCGGTTCCGGCAGTCGGCAGCACGTGGTTTGGCCCGGCGATGTAGTCACCGACCGGCTCCGGGGTATAGGCGCCGATAAAGACCGCCCCGGCATTGCGGATTTGCCCGACATGCGCAAACGGGTCGCGCACCTGCAGCTCGAGGTGTTCCGGTGCGATACGGTTGGCCAAATCGAGAGCGGTGTCCATATCCGCCACAACCAGGATCGCCCCGTAGCGATCAATGGAGCCGGCCGCAATCTCTTTGCGGGTCAGTCCGGGCAGCTGTTTTTCGACCGATCGGGAAACTGCTTCGGCCAGCTTGCTTGAATCGGTGATCAGCATGGCCGAAGACAGCACATCGTGCTCTGCCTGAGACAGCAGATCGGCTGCGATGTGATCCGGGTCGGCACTGTCGTCGGCGATCACCAGGATCTCGCTGGGACCGGCGATCATGTCGATCCCAACGGTTCCGGCCACCAATTTCTTGGCCAGGGTGACGTAGATATTTCCCGGTCCGACCACCACATCTACCCTCGGAATTGTTTGGGTCCCGTAGGTCAGTGCGGCGATTCCCCACGCACTGCCGACCTTGAAGACGGCATCGACACCGGCCAGATCGGCCGCCGCCAGCATCTGGGGGCTTACTTTTCCACTTTTGGTTGCCGGCGTTACCATCACGATTTGTTTGACGCCGGCGATTTTGGCCGGTATCGCACCCATCAGCACCGAAGACACCAGAGGGGTTTTGCCCTCTTTGCCGCCGGGAACGTAAATCCCGGCCCGGTCCACCGGATTGACCATCTGCCCCAGAAAGGTGCCCGGCCGCTCGGATGCAAACCACGATCGCGGCAGCTGCCGACGGTGAAAAGACTCGATCTGCGCGGCAGCGCGTTTTAGCGAACGGACAAAGGATCGGTCGACGCTTTTCTTCGCCCCTTTTATTTCAGCGGCACTGACTTTCAGTTGTGCGACCCGCAAGCGCGGGGAGTCGAACCGATTGACGTAGCCAATCATTGCCTGGTCACCGCCCCGGCGAACATCTTCGAGAATCCGGCTTACCGCGGCGATATCTTTCTTTTTAAAATCCAACCCGCGATCGACGATTTGAAGCAGTTTGTAGTCAGCCGCTTTCGATGGATAGGTGGTAATTTTCATAAAACCAACCCTCGTTGTCTGACCGTTCGATCCGCTGACCTTCCGGTTTCGGTTATTTGGGACAGATCGTAGTGGCTCTGTTGCGCTGATTTGTCAGAGCCCGACACTAGCGCCTGCACCGGCGTTTGTCAACAAGCCCGTCCAGCCCCGTGTTTTCTATTTCCCACCGCCCCGGCTTGCCACGGTCATGCAGCAATCATCGTTTCCCCTGCAGCCGGATTTGCAGCAAAAGGGAGTGGACCCGACCCGATGTAATGAACATTATCCCAAAATACCGGTTGACAACCGGTCTGGCTTTTGAGCAGATATGGGCGCACACTATGGACGGGAGATTGGAGAATAAATGACAGCAAACCGAATCTACAATTTCAATGCCGGGCCGGCAGCGCTTCCGGAAGTCGTACTGGAAGAACTTCAAGCGTCTTTTTTAAACTACGGCAACTCCGGTATGTCGATAATCGAAATCAGCCACCGGTCGAGCTGGTTTGAAGAGATCATCGATGACGCGTTGGGGCGCACCCGGCGCCTGCTGAACATCGGGGACGATTTCAAGGTTCTTTTTTTGCAGGGCGGCGCAAGCCTGCAGTTTGCCATGGTGCCCATGAATTTGCTGGCTGCCGATCGCTCCGCCGACTACGTGGACACCGGCACCTGGTCTACCAAGGCGGTCAAAGAGGCACAGACGCTGGGCAAAACCGTCAACGTGGTGGCCTCTTCTGCCGATCGCAGCTATGCTTACATACCAAGGGACATTGCCTTCCACCCGGATGCCGCCTACGTTCACATTACTTCCAACAACACCATTAAAGGCACCCAGTGGAGCCGGTTCCCGGATACCGGCAACGTGCCAATCATATCGGATATGTCCTCGGATATTATGAGTAGAGCGTTCGACCCGGCCCCCTTCGGTGTGATCTATGCCGGCGCCCAGAAAAACATCGGCCCAGCCGGGGTGTGCATGGTGATCATACGCGAGGACATGCTCCAGCGAGTGCCCGAGTCGCTGCCTTCCATGCTGAAGTACACCACCTATGCGGCCAAAAACTCACTGTACAACACGCCGCCCGTCTTCGCCGTCTACACCGTTCAGCTGGTTCTCAAGTGGCTTGAGGAGACTGTCGGCGGGCTGGATGCGATGGAGGCCCTTAACCGAAAGAAAGCCGGCCGTCTGTATGGATGTTTAGACACAACCGGTTTTTACCGTGCGACCGCAGATGCCGACAGCCGATCGTTGATGAACGTCACCTTCCGGCTGACAAATGAAGACCTGGAAAAGCAATTCGTGGAGCAGGCCCAGGTAAACGGCCTCGGGGGGTTGAAAGGGCACCGCTCGGTGGGCGGGTGCCGGGCCTCGATCTACAATGCAAGCACACTGGAGGCCGTGGATGCCCTGGTGTCCTTTATGGAGGAGTTTGAGCGCAAACACGGCTGACCCGGACATTTCATGGTAATTTTTCAGAGAAACTAAGAAAAATATAAACGAGACTCCACGATACCGGTGGCGTCATCCCCCAGGTACTCGTTGCCCCTGCAATTGTTCTATCGAAGGAATCATTACTGAAAATTTTCCACCCTGCAGGCGAGCCCGAGGCACCCATTTACTGCGTTATCAGGAGCTTGCGGTACGCCCGGTACAGCTGCGCCCCTGAACGCCTTGTAAATGGCCGCCACGAACTCGTGAAATATCCGGGCTGACCCGGACATTTCAATTACCATACCGGTAGATCATCGCTTTTTGACAGCTCCACGCTCACCAGCATTTCGGCTGCAAGGCGGAAATGTTGATCTTTGTTTTCCTTGACATGACCTCCACATACGAATTATGAAAATACATGTTGTATCTTTTACGACCGCTTAACCCGGATAATCATTTCCAGCGCAATCATAGCTTTGATCCAATTAACCGCCAAATCAGACAAGGGAGGTGACATATGGACAAAATTCTGCGCATTAACATGGGAGCCGACGGCGGTCCCCAGTTAACGGAACAGCCGCTTGGCGATTATGCCGGGCTTGGTGGCCGTGCATTCACCTCAGCGGTTGTATCGACGGAGGTTCCTCCGAGCTGCCACCCGCTGAGCGCTGCAAACAAGCTGGTCATCGCACCCGGTCTTCTCAGCGGCACCACCGCAGCAATGTCCGGCAGGCTCTCTGTTGGCTGCAAGAGCCCGCTGACCGGCGGAATCAAGGAATCCAACGCCGGCGGGCAGGCGTCCCAGGTGCTGGCCCGACTGGGTTATGCCGCCATCATCCTGGAGGGCAAACCGTCAGACAGCACGCTTTACAAAGTGGTGATCAACAAGGACGGCGTGAACATCTCAGCGGACAAC
>JAHEIV010000389.1 GCA_024639205.1 Deltaproteobacteria bacterium
CAGGCGGTTGCGACAAACCGACACCCTGCGGCGCATGATACGCGAAACTGCTCTGCGGGTAGATGACTTGATCCTGCCGCTGTTTGTCATCGGCGGCACGGGTGTAAAAAACCCGATCCCGTCGATGCCGGATCAGTTTCAGCTGTCCACAGACCGGCTGATCGACGTCGCCGGCAGCGCCCATCGGCTCGGAATTCCGGCGATCATCCTTTTCGGTATCCCGGACAAAAAAGATCCAATGGGCACCGGCGCCTACGCAAAAGACGGCATCGTGCAGCTGGCCGTTCGTGCTGTAAAAGATGCGATTCCGGAATTGGTGGTCATCACCGACGTCTGCCTGTGCGAATATACCAGTCACGGCCACTGCGGTGTTATCGCCGATGAGCGGGTGGACAACGATGCAACCTTGGAACTGCTCGCTCGAACCGCCCTTTCCCATGTTGAAGCCGGTGCCGACATGGTTGCCCCTTCCGACATGATGGACGGCCGGGTGGCGGAAATCCGCGATACGCTGGATGAGGGCGGTTTCACGCACATACCGATCATGTCCTACGCCGCAAAATACTGCTCCGCCTATTATGGCCCATTTCGAGAAGCAGCCGGCTCGGCTCCCAAGTTCGGAGACCGTCGCAGCTATCAGATGGATCCGGCCAACGCCATCGAAGCGATCCGCGAGGTGACGCTGGATGTGGAAGAAGGGGCGGACATCATCATGGTCAAACCGGCCCTGGCCTACCTGGATATCATCCACCGCGTGCGCGAAGAAATCGATCTGCCCGTTGCGGCTTACAACGTGAGCGGCGAGTATGCAATGATCAAGGCAGCGGCGCAGATGGGCTGGTTGGACGGCAGCAAGGTGATGTTGGAAACGCTGCTGGCGATCAAGCGTGCCGGTGCCGACTTGATATTGACGTATTTTGCAATGGAAGCCGCCAAAGCGCTGCAGGCGAGTTCGTAAATAGCCCGATGCCTGCGTTGCGTTTGGTTCCGAAATCGCTGCGGCGCAGTTCGAGTACGGCTCGCGTTTTAAAACTTGCGCGCATTGCGTTAAGCGCACTTTACATAGCCGCAGGTCAGAGCGTCTCTCGATGATCACCGAAGATGAACGTGAGCGATTCACAGGTCCTGTCGCTTCACGGTAACAATTGATCAGGTCGCTGATGCAAACGAAATATAAGGAACAATATACGCAAATGAAGCAAGAACACCCGAAGCATACGGCTAAAACCTCTGCCCATAAAGAAAAGAAAGGTTCCGATCTGCGGCTGGTAGCCTGGGAAACGACTCGAAACTGCAACCTGAACTGTGTACACTGCCGCGCAGCTGCAACCCGTGGGCCTTACAGCGGTGAATTGGATACTTCCAGCGCCTTTGGCCTGCTGGATCAAATTGCCGAGGTGGGAAATCCCATCATTATATTAACGGGCGGCGAACCGCTGCTTCGGCCCGATATCTTTGATATCGCCAGTTACGGCAGCGAGCTGGGTTTGCGGATGGTGATGGCTCCCAACGGCACACTGATCACTGAGGTGATTGCAAATAAAATGGCGGAGTCCGGCATTCGCCGCATCAGTGTCAGCCTGGACGGCGCCACCCGTGAAAAGCACGATCGCTTCCGGGGCGTCGATGGGGCTTTCGACGGTGCACTCAAAGGAATCGAAATGGCCAAAAACGCCGGTATCGAATTCCAGATCAACACAACGATCACCCGCGTCAACTTGCCGGACATTCCCAAAATTCAGGAACTGGCCGTAAAACTGGGAGCTGTAGCGCACCACATCTTTCTGCTGGTACCCACCGGCCGGGGTAAATACATCGTCGACCAGGAGATTACAGCCGAAGAATACGAAAACACGCTCAACTGGTTTTACGATCAACGGGATAAAACCCCTCTTCAACTCAAAGCCACCTGTGCGCCGCATTACTACCGAATTTTGCGCCAACGCGCCAAAGAAGATGGTAAAAAGGTTACTTTCGAAACCCACGGTCTGGATGCGGTGACCCGGGGCTGTCTGGGCGGCATCGGATTCTGCTTCATCTCTCACCGCGGCATCGTTCAACCGTGCGGTTTTCTGCACGTCAACTGCGGCGATGTCACCAAGACAGCGTTTGCCGATATATGGAATCATTCGGAAACTTTTACAGCCTTGCGGGCCCATCACAGACTCAAGGGCAAATGCGGTGCCTGCGAATATAAAAGGGTTTGCGGCGGATGCCGGGCCCGCGCCCTTGAAGCCACAGGAGACATCCTGGCTGAAGAACCACTGTGCAGCTACCAGCCTGTATAACCGTCCCGAAGTATCTGCGGCGGCCCCATAATGCGGGCCGCCACCTCCTGCCGCAGAAGTCCCAAATTTGACATTTTCTTTTCCTTTTTATAAAAGTATGGAATCTGAAAGTTCTGTTTTGGTTCCAAACAGTTCGCTTTTCGTCTAACGGCTGCCCGCATTGCCAGCCGCGGCCGGAGGAACTCCATGAAAATCAGCGACTTGATGATTCCGGATCCGATCACCATCTCTGAAAAGGCATCCATAACCGATGCCTTGGAATTGATGAAGTTGAACTCCATCCGCCATCTGCCGGTGGTCTCTCCCAAGAAATTGCTGCGTGGTTTTGTCACGCTTGCCGATTTGAAGCAGGGGCTGATTCCTTCCATGGTTGGCGATGTCTCGCTAACTGATCTGATGATCGAAGATCCAATTCAGGTCCATCCCGATGATGATATCGAGATCGCCGCGCGGCTGATTTACAAACACAAAATCAGCGGTATGCCGGTAGTCAAAGATCGGCGCCTGGTCGGCATTATCACGGAAACCGACATCCTGCGGGCATTCATCGACATGATGGGGATACTTACCGGCAGCTCGCGGATCGATGTGCTGATGGCCAACGAACAGGGAGCATTTAAAGAAGCCCTGCAGATCATCAATGACTGTGGGGCCGACATCATCAATGTGGGCATTACGGCCCAACAAGCCAGCAAAAGAGTTTGCTTTTTTCGCTTGGCGGCCTGCAAGACGGATTCGATAAAAGAAGCGCTGGAAGCAAAAGGGTTTGAAGTTTTACACGCCATGGATTGAAGCTCCGCGGGTGGGTTGTTTCGATCGAGCGTTTTGGTTCAAGATCCCTGCAGTTTCCCAACGCCGCCGAACTTCCCGCAGCACCGCAAATGGATCATTGCCCGTAAGCATCTGAATGTTGCCCGTGTCGGGGGTCTTCTCACGCAAGGCACCGGACACGCTTATTTCGCACTGTATCTCAGGTGGACTGATTTGATTCATGGAAAAAGCGCGCAACCGCCGCTCACAACCGCAGGAGGCAGGTAATGAATCGTAAGAAAATACTGTGGTCACTTCTGGCCGGTGTTATTGCCGCAGGGCTGATCGGTTGCGCCTCCGGTAAAAAGCACTACGACCTGGGCATGCAGATGAAAGCGGAAGGAAGGTATCGCGATGCGATTGCATACATGGAAGAAGCAATCGCTGCAGAGCCAAAAAATGAAGTGTACCAGCGGTCGCTTGCGGACACAAAGAATGCCCTCATCGGTGAATTGGTGGCCGCGGCCGACGAGATTCTGGACTCGAAGATTCCACCGGGCCTGGATACCGTCCGGGCTGCCGGTTCCA
>JAHEIV010000028.1 GCA_024639205.1 Deltaproteobacteria bacterium
CAGCAGCTGCCGGGCGAAATCAACAAACCGGCGGTTGCGTTCATCTGCAGTGCCCTTGCCCATTATGTCGGCCATACAATGCAGCAGCAAGTCGGGGGTGTACCGGCCGCATCTGGTAAAGAAACGCGTTTTGGCCCGGGCCGTCAGGCGACCGTTGCACTGAGTGATGAAAAGATACAGGGGACGGATGTGGCTGCGAATGATAACGTTGATGTAACCGGCGTTCCAGCTGGACATTTTCAGACGGCTGGCGATCCCGGCGGCGATATCGGCGCTTTTCTTCCCATGTCCGTAAAAATGGACGTTGCCGTTCTTATCTACCTGCCTTGACTGCGGTTTGCCGACATCGTGCAAAAGCATCGCCAGTTTCAGAACCGGAGCTGGAATGTGCTCGGCGTTCCACAGCTGTGGTTGGATATCGGCCGGCAGCCAGGCGTCGACATCTGACAGGATCGATTCCAGGTGCCGGTAGGCGTGCAGGCTGTGGGTGAGCACGTCCCACCGGTGGTGGCCGCCCTGGCGGCAGTTTTGAAGCCCTTCAAGCTCGGGAAAGATCCCCGTCAGCAGACCGGTATGAAGCATTTGCTCCAGGGTTTTCAGAGAGGTCGGGTAGGTGAGGATCTTATGCAATTCCGCCCAAATCCGCTCCCCGGCGGATCGGCTGATGAGATGGGCGCTGTCGGCGATGGCACTGCGGGTGGCCGGTTCGATATCGAACTGGAGGCTGACGGCCATGCGGTAGGCTCGGATCAATCGAACCGGGTCGGTTGTAAACACCGCCGGTGAAACCATGCGGATCTTGCCGGCCTCCAGGTCCTTGCGACCGCCGGTGCAATCGATGATCTCCCCTGTGGCTGCATCCACGGCTAAGGCATTGACAGTGAAGTCCCGGCGGCGCAAATCTTGCTCGATGCCGGCGCCTTGCAGTGCAGATATATCGAAGATGCGTCCACCGACCACCACCCGGTGGATCGTCAGCCGGGACTTGCCGATTTCCACGCAACTGCCTGAAAGCCGGTCGGCCATCTGCCGGGCGAAGGCGCGCGGGTCCACGGTGACAGCGATATCGGTATCGAGTGCCGGTCTGCCGAGCAGCAGATCGCGGACCGACCCGCCGACAATGAAAACCGTGCGGGGCCGGCAGTCGGGAAGATTAATATCAGAGGGCAGCGGGAGCATTGCGCATCGGATTATAGCACATCTGCGTCCGGATCATAGGCAAAAAGGCCAAATTCGCTTGACAGACCGGCTCTGATGCGTTAATAATATGGCTTCTAGGCTGGAAAAGCCCGCCTATTGGAGAAATAACCATAATAATCTTCTAAACTAAGCACTCATATTCCTCCTGATCAACCGATATGCCCATTCTGTAACTGCCCGTATCAGGATCATTAATTCGCAAGACAGGTGCGCAGCGTTTCGGGTATACGAAAAACCGTCGGTCATTATAATAATATCGCCCCAGGTTTCCATCTGAAACCGATCAACGACTTCTGTTCAGCAGAAAACCGGTGGCAAGGGTCACCGTGGTTGCAGAACCGCTGAAGCCATTCAAATCATAACATGGAGCACAGATTCAATGAACATCGTTGAGCTCAAGGAAAAGAAGATCAGCGAACTCGCCCGCATGGCCAAGGAGCACCGTATTGAAGGGGCCGCCGGGATGCGCAAGCAGGAACTGATGTTTGCGCTGTTGCAGCGGCAGATCGAAAAAAACGGGATGATTTTTGGCGAAGGGACGCTGGAAATTCTCCCGGACGGCTTCGGGTTTCTGCGTTCACCTGATTCGAACTATCTGCCCGGTCCGGACGACATCTACGTGTCGCCCTCCCAGATTCGACGGTTTAACCTCCGGACCGGCGACACGGTATCCGGCCAGATCCGACAGCCCAAGGAATCAGAGCGTTATTTCGCCCTGTTGAAAGTGGAAGCGGTGAATTACGAGGACCCCGAGGTTGCCAGGGATAAAATCCTGTTTGACAACCTGACGCCGCTTTATCCCAACCGCAAGATGAACATCGAGGACGGCGCCGACAATTTTTCTTGCCGCATTATGGATCTGTTGACACCGATCGGATTCGGACAGCGCGGACTGATCGTGTCGCCGCCGCGATCCGGGAAAACCATGTTGCTGCAAAATATCGCCAACTCCATGATCGAATCCCACAAGGAGATTGTCCCCTTTGTTCTGCTCATAGACGAACGCCCCGAGGAAGTCACGGACATGGATCGCAATGTGAAGGCCGAAGTCATCAGCTCCACTTTTGACGAGCCGGCAGAGCGGCACGTGCAGGTGGCGGAGATGGTGATCGAGAAGGCCAAGCGACTTGTGGAACACAAAAAAGACGTGGTCATCCTGCTCGACAGCGTCACCCGCTTGGCCAGAGCCTATAATTCGGTCATGCCGCCCAGCGGCAAGATTCTCTCCGGTGGTGTCGACTCCAACGCCCTGCAGCGTCCCAAGCGGTTTTTCGGTGCCGCACGCAACATCGAGGAAGGCGGAAGCCTGACCATTATTGCCACCGCATTGATCGATACCGGCAGTCGCATGGACGAAGTGATATTTGAAGAGTTCAAAGGGACCGGCAACATGGAAATCGTCCTGGATCGGCGTCTGGCAGACAAACGGGTCTTTCCGGCAATCGACATCAAGAAATCCGGGACCCGCAAAGAAGAACTGCTGATGAAGGAAGAAACGCTGAACCGGGTCTGGATTCTGCGCAAGTTGTTGTCTTCACTCAACACGGTGGACGGACTTGAATTT
This sequence comes from Deltaproteobacteria bacterium, assembly GCA_024639205.1. Lineage (GTDB taxonomy): Bacteria > Desulfobacterota > Desulfobacteria > Desulfobacterales > SG8-13 > SG8-13. Next base: position 2,765 of record JAHEIV010000028.1, read on the forward strand.
TTAGTTGATAAAATGAATGGAACGGAAGATAATCAAAATTTTCTACAGTCGATGAACGCATAGATGACCATCGAGCTGCTTGCCTGGGTGATGGCGGCGCCGATCTTTATCCGGAAACGATCTGAAAAGGACAGGGAGAGCAAAGACCAATGAAAAGCGACATTCATCCGAAGTATAAGCAAACAACCATCACCTGCGCCTGCGGCAACGTGGTGGAAGTCGGTTCGACGAAGACCGATATCCGGGTGGAGATCTGTTCCCAGTGCCATCCATTTTTCACTGGGAAGCAGAAACTAATCGACACCGCGGGCCGTATCGAACGGTTCCGTAAAAAATACGAAAAGTTTCAACCCAGTTCAAAAGATTAGCTGCCAAGCCACGAAGTGTACGAACGGTTCGCAGGTGCTCGGATAACCTTAACGCCTGCAACGCATGATGCCGCTGCTCTAAAAGCGTCGTCCTGCAATCATCGTATCATTCGTGGTTTGCTGCGTATGGTGGACAGAAAAAATGTTCGACAAACTCACCGGTGTGGAAGACCGGTTTGTAGCCATCGAAAAAAAGCTCAGCGACCCGGAGATCGTAAAAGATCAGGCGGTCTACCAGCGCTATGCCCGTGAACACGCGGAGCTGAGCAGCATTGTTTCCGCTTACCGCTCATTGTTGCAGACCCGGGATGCAATATCCGAAAGCCAGGAACTGCTGGAAGACGGGGATCCGGAAATTAAAGCGCTGGCCGCGGAAGAACTCGAGAAGCTCACCGCGGAAAGAGAAAGGCTCGAACAGGAGCTGCGTACGCTGCTGCTGCCGAAAGATCCCAATGACAGCAAAAATGTGATCTTGGAGATTCGCGCCGGTACGGGAGGAGAGGAGGCTGCGCTGTTTGCAGCCGATCTGTTTCGCATGTACAGCCGGTATGCCGAAGCCCGGAACTGGAAAGTGGAGACCATGGCCCATCACGGCACCGGCGTCGGCGGTTTGAAAGAAATCATCGCCATGATTCATGGCAAAGGCGCCTACAGCGTGTTCAAATACGAAAGCGGCACGCACCGGGTGCAGCGGGTGCCCACAACGGAAACCCAGGGGCGTATCCACACCTCTGCGGTCACCGTAGCCGTGCTGCCCGAAGCTGAAGAAGTCGATATACAGGTCGAACCCAAGGATTTAAAGATCGATGTATACCGCTCCACCGGTCCCGGCGGTCAGAGCGTAAACACCACCGATTCGGCCGTGCGTATTACCCATCTGCCCACCGGTCTGGTGGTGACCTGCCAGGATGAAAAATCCCAGTTGAAGAACAAAAACAAGGCCATGCGAGTGCTGCGTGCCCGTCTGCTGGACCAAATGATCGAAGAGCAGACCGAAAAACGCTCTCAGGCGCGCAAAATTCAGGTGGGCAGCGGTGACCGCAGCGGAAGGATCCGCACCTACAACTTTCCCCAGGGGCGCGTTACAGACCACCGCATCGGTCTGACCCTTTACAAGCTGGACAGCGTTCTGCAGGGAGAGATCGAGGAAATCATCCAGGAGCTTGCAACCCACTACCAGGCACAGGCGCTTCAGAATGCAGAACCAGGCAGCCGCCGAGGATAACGACTGGAACATTCTGAAGCTGCTTCAGTGGACAACTACCTACTTCACATCCCGCAGCGTAGAGAATCCCAGAGCAGCCGCCGAGATCCTGCTTGCCAGTGTCTTGCAGCTGGAGCGTGTCGATCTGTACGTTCGCCATGATTTGCCGCTCAGCGCCGATGAACTGGGCCGGTTCAAGGAGCTCATCCGGCGAAGGGTTGCCGGAGAACCGGTTGCCTACATCGTGGGCAAGCGGGAGTTCTGGTCGATGGATTTTACGGTTACACCGGCCGTGCTCATTCCCCGTCCGGAGACCGAGTGTCTGGTGGAAGCGGCGCTGCGGCACCTTGAAGACCTGCCGGAAGGTCAAAACGTATTGGAACTGGGCACCGGCTGCGGAGCCGTCATCCTGGCGCTGGCCGCCCGGAAACCGCAGCACTGTTTCTATGCATCTGACCTTTCGGGAGAAGCGCTCGGTGTCGCCTACCAAAACGCCTGCCGTCACGCACTGGAAAAAAACGTACGGTTTTTCTGCGGCAGCTGGCTGGATCCGGTTCAAAATCGCTGCGCCCGGTTCGAGATGATCGTATCGAATCCGCCGTACATCCGCCGATCTTCGATCGACAACCTGCAGGTGGAAATCCGTCGCTTCGAACCGCTGATGGCCCTCGACGGTGGCGAAGACGGACTGCGGTCTTTGGAAGAGATTATCGGGTCTGCAGCCGGCTCGCTCAAAGCCGGCGGGCGCCTGCTGCTGGAGATCGGACACGACCAGAAGCAGGCTTTAGAAGCTATTATCAACCGCATCGGCGGATACGAAGATGTGAACTTTATAAAGGACTACAGCGGGCACGACAGGGTGGTCGCTCTTCGAAATAAAATAGGACCCGCTTAGCGGCAGACGGCACCTGGTTCCCGGAGAGATGCAGCGTTAATAAACTGCCTGCGGGCATCGTTCGGTATGGCTGCGAAGGCCAATAAAATAGGTTGCACCGGTGGGCATGTTTTGTTAATAGTAACAAATTTTTAACTCGCACGCCTTCGGACCATTTTCCCGGTGCTTGCGACCGGATCGCAAGTCGGAAAGTGGGAGGATGAAGGCGGTGGCAAAACCATTGGAGAAAGGAAGGATAACGATGGCTTACGTAACGATGAAAGAACTCCTTGAGGCCGGCGTTCACTTCGGTCACCAGACCAAGCGCTGGAACCCGAAGATGAAACCGTACATTTTCGGTGCCAGAAACGGTATTTACATTGTCGATCTTCAAAAAACCATGCGTATGTTTCGCACCGCATACGATTATGTTGCCGACACCGTCGCAGCCGGGAAATCGGTGCTCTTTGTCGGCACCAAGAAACAGGCGCGCGAATCGATTTACGAGGAGGCCAATCGCTGTGAGATGTTTTATGTCCACAATCGTTGGCTGGGGGGGATGCTAACCAATTTTCAGACCATCAAGCAGAGCATTGACCGCCTGAACTACCTCAACTCGATAATGATGGACGGATCGATCGAACTTTTTCCGAAAAAGGAACGACTGAAGCTGGAAAAAGAGCGCGTGAAGCTGGACAACAACCTCGGCGGTATTCGCAACATGCTTGATCTTCCGGGCGCCATTTTTGTTGTCGATCCCAAAAACGAAGCCATCGCCGTGCGGGAAGGCCGGAGACTGAACATACCGATTGTGGCAATCGTCGATACGAACTGCGATCCGGATGAAATCGATTTCATCGTTCCGGGCAACGACGACGCCATCCGCGCCATCCGTCTGATTACCTCCAAAATGGCGGATGCCTGTCTGGAAGGTCTTCAGAGACGGGCGGAAAAAGAGCGGGCCGATGCGGACAAAGAAACGGGCGAAATTTCCGAAGTTACCGCTGCTGCCTCCGATCTGAAGCCGGGCGAGCGCAAGGTCATATCAGACGGCACACAAGGACCGGTGGTAGAAATCATTCGCCGCCCTCCTGCAGATGAGCCGGACACACCGGTAGAACCCAAGAGCACCGAGGCTCAGGAAACCGCAGATACAGAACAAACAGGAGAGTAAAGAATGAAACCCATCAGTGCCGAACTGGTCAAACAGCTCCGGGAAAAATCAGGCGCCGGCGTCATGGATTGCAAGCAGGCGCTCACCGAAAGTGCCGGCGATCTGGACAAAGCCATAGAATTTCTGCGCAAGAAGGGTCTGGCTACAGCCGCCAAGCGTGCCGGCCGGGCTACTTCAGAGGGAGCGATCCAGTCTTACATTCACATGGGCGGCAAGCTGGGCGTCATGGTCGAGGTCAGTTGTGAAACCGACTTTGTCGCCAAAAACGATGACTTCCAGGAGTTTGCCCGAAACATGGCCATGCACATCGCGGCCTCCAATCCGCTGGGCATCGGGCCCGAAGACATTGCCCAGGATATTCTAGACAAAGAAAAAGAGATCTACCGCGCCCAGGCTGCCGAGACAGGCAAGCCGGATAATATCGTTGATAAAATCACCGAAGGCAAGTTGAGCAAGTTCATCAAAGAAAACTGCCTGATGGACCAGCCGTATGTGCGCAACCCGGACATCACCGTTGCGGATCTGCTCAATGAACTGATTGCCAAGATCGGAGAGAACATTACCGTCAAGCGATTTGTTCGATTCCAGGTGGGAGAAGAATAACAACACAGGTGAAAAATGCCGCAGCCGGTATTTAAAAGGATTGTGCTCAAACTCAGCGGTGAAGCGCTGATGGGTAGCCAGGAATATGGCATCGATCCGGAAATCATCCGATATGTGGCCGAAGAGGTTCATTCGGTTCATGAACTGGGGGTGCAGATTGCCATCGTTGTGGGGGGCGGTAACATTTTCCGGGGCATCGCCGCCAGCTCCTACGGGATGGATCGGGCATCGGCCGACCACATGGGAATGCTGGCGACCGTTATCAACTGCCTGGCTCTTCAAGACGCCTTAGAAGGTCGGGGTATGCAGACCCGCACCCAGACCGCCATTTCCATGCATGAAGTTGCCGAGCCGTATATCCTTCGCCGGGCAGTGCGCCATCTGGAAAGAAATCGGGTGGTTCTTTTCGGAGCCGGTACCGGCAACCCATACTTCACCACCGATACGGCCGCTGTATTACGGGCCCAGGAGATCCACGCCGAGATTCTGCTGAAAGCGACCAAAGTCGACGGTCTCTTCGATGCAGACCCGGAGGTCGAGGCGGGCGCCACACTGCTGAAAAAAATATCCTACATGCAGGTGTTGGAGCGTCAGCTGCGCGTCATGGACATGACCGCTATTTCCCTGGCCATGGACAACGATCTTCCGCTGGCTATCTTCAATCTGAAAAATAAGGGAAACATCCGCAGGGTCGTTTGCGGCGAGCAAGTGGGCACCCATATATCCTGCTGAAGCGGCACAACCGGTAGCGCCGCACCCATATCACGGGTATTGTAGACTTTTATTTCACGGGCAAACGCTATTGACCGGACGTTGGAGGTTATTGCCATGATCGATGAGATATACGAAGACACCCGCGAGAGCATGGACAAGACGATCCTATCCCTGCAGAACGATTTCAAAAGAGTCAGGACCGGCCGTGCGTCCGTGTCATTGCTGGACGGCATTCGGGTCGATTATTACGGTACCCAAACACCGCTGAACCAAATGGCAACGCTGGCGGCACCGGAAAGCCGGCTGATCACGATACAACCCTGGGACACCAGTGTCATCAAGAACGTCGAAAAAGCACTGCTGAAGTCCGACCTGGGCCTGACCCCCTCCAGCGACGGTAAAATCATCCGCATTGCCATACCGCCATTGACCGAAGAACGCCGCAAGGAGCTGGTCAAGCAAATCAATAAGATGAGTGAGGAACACAAGATCGCCCTTCGCAACCTTCGCAGAGATGCCAACGACATGCTGAAGGGCCTCAAGAAAGACGGTGATATTTCCGAAGACGACGCCTTCAAAGCCCAGGACGAGGTCCAGAAAATTACCGATGACCACATTCGGCGCGTAGAGGAAACCACCAAAGAAAAAGAGAAAGAGATCCTTGAGTTCTAACCCCTCTTTTTCCGACAGTACCCAGCTCGACCCGCAACGCCTGCCGACCCATGTGGCCATCATCATGGACGGCAACGGTCGTTGGGCCAAAAAACGCCTGCTCAATCGTATCCAGGGACATGAAAAAGGCGCCGAAACGGTTCGAACGATCGTACGAACCTGCCGTGAAACCGGTATTGCCCACCTGACCCTGTACGCATTTTCCACCGAGAACTGGCAGCGGCCCAAAGTCGAGGTGGAAGCCCTCATGGTGCTTCTCAAGCGGTTTCTCGTCGAGGAGCAGTCGGAGCTGATGGAAAACCGGATCCGGCTGAACGCGATCGGACAAATCGAAAGACTTCCGGAATCTGTCCGCGAACAATTGCACCGCACCATGCACCTGACCGCAGAGAACCGGAAGATGACGCTGCATCTGGCTCTGAGCTACGGCGGGCGCTCCGAGATCGTCAGAATGGTTCGCACCATCGCCGAAACGGCAGCTTCCGGCGGTATCGGCGGCGGTGATATCACCGAAGAGACCGTATCCCGGCATCTTTACACTTCCGGGATACCGGACCCTGATCTGCTGATTCGCACCAGCGGGGAGATGCGTATCAGCAACTTTCTCCTGTGGCAGATCGCCTATGCGGAGATCTTCGTCACCGATACTCTCTGGCCCGACTTTGGCCGGGAAGAATTTCTTGCCATACTTCAGGCCTACCAGAAAAGAGAGCGTCGATTCGGGAGAGTCAAAGAGTAACCCGCAAACCGGAATCCCTATCCCATGCATCTGAAACGCTGGCTGACAGGACTGATCGCACTGCCGCTGCTGTTTTTTTTCATCTACCGGGGCGGGGTGCTGTTTTACCTGCTGGTGGCGGCGGGTAGTTTATTGGGGCTTTTCGAATATTTTCGAATTGTTTTGCAGCCGCCGGAAAAAATCGTTTCCGCCCCGACGCTGACCGCTGCAGTCGCCGGCCTGCTGCTGATCTGGGCGGCACATATCGGTTCGGGGCAGGCAATGGTCGCCGCTGCTGCCGCCAACATGATTGCCGGTGCGATTATCGTTGTGGCGCAGGTGGGGAGAAATCCGGCGGCACTGGAAACCGTTAAAAAGCAGTTTCAAGGCTTTCTTTACATTCCCCTGCTGCTGGCCTTTTTGATCCTGATGCGCAATTCCGGCGACGGGATGCGCTGGATCCTGCTGCTGCTTTGCATCGTTTTCTCCGGAGACACCGCTGCGCTGTACGTCGGCACGTTGATCGGCCGGCACAAACTGGCGCCTGCCATCAGCCCGGGCAAGACGGTGGAAGGCTCCATCGGGGGCCTGACGGCCGGTTTGCTGATCGGCCTGCTGGCCAAGCAGCTGCTGTTGCCGGCACTTCCCTGGGCAGCCACCATAATTTTCTGCCTTGCCGTCGGGGTGGTCGGTCAGCTGGGCGACCTATTCGAGTCGTCTCTCAAGCGTGCCTCCAACATTAAGGACTCCGGCAGCATCCTTCCGGGCCACGGCGGTGTGCTGGACCGCATCGACGCGCTGTTATTTGCGGCACCGGTTGCGTATCTTTGTAAAAGCTATATATTTTAGAGCATGAAAAACCTGAGTATACTCGGCTCGACCGGCTCGATCGGTGGCAACACCTTACAAATCGCAGAGCGGTTTCCGGACAATTTCACGGTTACAGTCCTGGCCGCCCATAGCAACTTGGCCCGGCTGGCCGAGCAGGTTCAACGGTTTCAACCGCAGCTGGCCGTGGTCTGCGACCGGCAACGGGCCGATGAGCTCCGAAAAATGCTGCCGAAAAGCAGCCGGCCGGAAATTCGCTGGTCAACGGACGGCTATCTGGCGGCGGCATCGCATGATTCCGTCGACACGGTGGTGACGGCCGTGGTGGGTGCCGCCGGACTGCTGCCCACTCTGGCTGCCATCGACGCCGGAAAGGATATTGCGCTGGCGAACAAGGAAACGCTGGTGATGGCCGGAGAGCTGGTGATGCGCAGGGCACGGCAGCAAAAGGTCACCATCCTGCCCGTCGACAGCGAACACAGCGCGATTTTTCAATGTCTGGCCGGCAACCGTCGGCAGGATCTTCAACGGGTTCTGTTGACCGCCTCCGGGGGGCCGTTTTTACAAAAGCCGGTGGAATCGTTCGCAGACATCACTCCGGAGGATGCGCTCCGGCACCCCAACTGGCAGATGGGCCCCAAGATCACCGTCGATTCGGCCACGTTGATGAATAAGGGTCTGGAGGTGATCGAGGCCGGATGGCTGTTCGATGTGCCGCTGGATCGGATCGAAGTGGTGGTTCATCCCCAGAGCATCGTTCACTCGATGGTCGCGTTTTGCGACGGATCGGTTATCGCCCAGCTGGGGATACCCGACATGAAGGGCGCCATTGCATACGCGCTTTCATACCCCAAGCGCCTGGGGCTGCAGCAACCGCTGCCCGATTTCGACGGGGGCAGCGCACTGACGTTTGAGCAGCCGGACCTGGAAAAATTCCCCTGTCTGGCACTGGCGATGAAGGCGGCAGCCAGGGGAGGCACCCTGCCGGCGGTTCTCAATGCCGCCAACGAGGTCGCAGTCGGTGCGTTTCTGGCGCATCGTCTTCGCTTTACGGAAATCGCGGCGGTCATCGGCGCTGTGATGCAGCGGCACCAAACCGTCGATTCGCCCGATTTGGAGCAGATTCTGGAGGCTGACCGCTGGGCCAGGCAGCAGGCCTCGGCGATGGACGGCCAAACAATTGCGGATTCTGGTATGAAAATTGACGAGAAGTTGGCATAATCAAGACCGGCAGCAGCTCGAGCATACGGCGGGTGGTTCCGACATTGTCGGTTGTGATAAGGATAACCATCAGGCTTGTCTCATCTGCTTTCATGCAAAAGCCGGCCGGCATTTGATTGTAGCTTATCAACACCCCGATGCGGGATGCATCCGGGCAACCATCTAACATAAAAAGTAATACTGACTATGACTTACATAATTTCCATCATCGTATTGCTCGGCGTTTTGATCTTTTTCCATGAGCTGGGTCACTTTATCGTGGCGCGGCTGTTCGGCGTTGGCGTGGAAAAATTCTCCCTGGGTTTCGGTCCGCGGCTTTTCGGCAAAAAGGTGGGGATCACCGAATACCGGGTATCGGCCATCCCGCTGGGCGGATACGTGAAAATGGTCGGTGAAGAGCCGGATGCCGAAATCGAGCCGGACCAGAAGGATATCTCCTTTACCCACAAGCCCGTGCTGCAGCGGCTGCTGATCGTTGCGGCCGGCCCATTTTTTAACGTCCTGCTGGCTGCCGTGATCCTTTTCGTGGTTTTTATGCACTCCGGGGCCTACTACATGGAACCGGTGGTGGGAGATGTGCAGGACGGCTCGCCGGCTGAAATGGCCGGCCTGCAGGCAGGCGACCGAATCCTTGCCATCAACGGCAGCGGTTTGGAGAGCTGGGAGGAGATGGCGGGCATGATTTCCGCCAGCAAGGGAGCGGATATCGACCTGGAGATTTCCCGGGAGGGGGAACCGCTTTCGATTCATATCACCCCGCGGCTTCAATCCGACCAGAACCTTTTCGGCGAGGACACCCAACGGTACATGATCGGCATTATCTCATCCCGGGAGATCTCGGCAAAGGAGCTGTCTATCGGCCAGGCCGTGGTCATGAGCGTGCAGAAAACCTACCAGATCGCCGAACTAACCTTTGTGAGCGTGGTCAAGATGGTTCAGGGCCGGCTATCCGTAAAGAACCTCGGGGGACCGATCATGATCGCCCAGCTGGCCGGAGAGCAGGCCAAGGAGGGGCTGATCGAGTTTTTGTCCCTGATGGCCGTGATCAGCATGAATCTGGCCATCTTGAACATCCTGCCGATTCCGATTCTGGACGGCGGGCATATCCTGTTTTTTACCATCGAGTTGCTTATTCGCCGACCGGTCAACATCCGTGTCCGGGAAATTGCCCAGCAGGCGGGCCTTTTCGTGCTCCTGATGCTGATGATATTCGTTATTTACAATGACATTATCCGACTTTTTACGATGAAATGGCCCTTTTCCCAATAAGCTTCGTTTTTTGCGGATGTAAGGCTTGCAGTGTAAATCTACGTGCGCCTGATCGTAAAATCCCTTGAACTCATTAAGTACCGGATCGCCACCTGTAGCTCCAGACCGATTGTTCGCCCATAGGATACCGCCATGCCCCATCGATTAGAAATCGCCTTGAAACCGGAACTGGTGGATGCCGAAGGGCAGGGGATTCGCGCCAAAGCCCGCAACTACTTCGGTATCGAACTCCAGCAGGTGCGCACCGTCAGCATCCTCACCGTAGACGCCGATCTTTCCGCCGAGCAGCTCGGGCGTCTGCAGGCAGAGATCTTCACCAATCCGGTAACGCAGTTCTCCTCCTTCGACCCGCTGCCCATCGACAGTGATTGGGTTATCTGGGTCGGTTACCGCCCCGGTGTGAGAGACAATCCGGGCAGCACCGCGCTGGAGGCCATCGAAGATCTGCTGGAACTGCGGCTGGGAAAAGATGAAGCTGTCTACACTTCCAAACGCTACTGCATTACCGGCAACACCCTGTCCGCCGAAGGGGCCGACCGCATCGCGGGCGAGTTGCTGGCCAACCGCATCATACAGCAGTGGAGGATCTATTCGAAGCAAAGCTGGGACCCGCTCGAAGGGGTCGGATATGTGATACCGAAGGTGATCCTCGACCACACGCCCGGCGTCCAGACCATTGCAGTGGACAGCGATGCCGGGCTGGCATCGGTTAGCGACCAGCGCAATCTGGCGCTGAATCCGAACGATATCCCGATCATCCGCAGATACTTCAGCGACCCGCAGGTACGGGCCCAGCGGGCCGAATGGGCATTGTCCGATCCCACCGATGTCGAGCTGGAGTACATCTCCCAGGCTCGCAGCGATCACTGCAACCACAATACCTTCCGGGGGCTGTTTCGGTACACCGACCTGGACACCGGCAAGACCGAGTCGGTGGACAGCCTGTTTCGCACCTTTATCGAGGCGCCGACGCTGGCACTGAAAGAAAAGAAAGACTGGGTGGTATCCGTGCTCTGGGACAACGCCGGCGCGGGCCGATTCGATGATCGACACCACTATGTTATCACCGGTGAAACCCACAATTCTCCTTCCACCATGGAAGCTTACGGGGGTGCCATCACCGGCATTGTCGGCGTCTATCGCGATCC
>JAHEIV010000390.1 GCA_024639205.1 Deltaproteobacteria bacterium
CGCGAGCGCACCGACTCGGATATGGCCTGCCGCGGGGCCATGTTCTGATCGCGGATGTTGTTGAGCGACTGGTGCACGATCAAAATGGCGTTATTGACCACGATGCCCACCAGGATGACAAAACCGAGCATGGTGATGATGTCGAAAAACTGGGAGGTGCCGTAGCCGATCATCAGGTAAAAGTTCACCAGCTTGAGGCCGACAAAGCCGCCGGCGGCGGCCAGCGGCACGCTGAACATGATGATCAGCGGATAAAAGAAGTTTTCGAACAGCGCGGACATCAAAAGGTAGCTGATCACCACCGCCAGGATGAAGTTCCACTGCAGCGACTGACGGGTGCGGGTCAGATCGTCGGCGGTGCCGCCCAGCTTGATGCTGTACAGGCCCGAAAACCCGGGCGAGTTCATCACCGGTTTGACCACCTGGTTTTGAACCATCTCCATGGCCACTTCCAGCGGCAGGGTCTGCGGCGGTTTGACCACCAGGGTGATGGCGCGCTCCGAATCGATGTGATTGATCTGCGGCGGTCCTTCCTCCAGGCGGATGTCGGCCAGCGATCCGAGGGTGACCGTCTCCCCGCCCGGAGCGATCACCGGCATGTATTCCAGGTCCTGGGTGCGCTCGAGCCGGCTGTCGGGGTTTTTCACCAGCAAATCGATCTCATCGCCGTAGAGCCGATAGGTGCTGGCCTTGGCGCCGTCCACCATGGCATCGAGCACCAGGCCCAGATCGGCGGTGGTCATACCCAGCCGGGTGAGCCGATCCCGGTTGGGCACCGCCTGCATCTCGGGGTTGCCAAGCTCAAGGCCCGGAATGGGGCGCACCTGCGAGCCCGGCACGACCTGCTGGATCATGCCGAACATCTGCCGCGCAAACCCGATCAGCTTTTCCAGCTCGGGTCCCTTGATCTGGATTTCGATCGAGCGGCTTTCACTGTCCCCACGGGAAAACAAGCTGGCCTGGGTGACAAACGGGTACATCCCGGGGATCTTTCCCAGCACGCCGTAGGTAAAGGGAAGCAGTTCACGGGTTCTTTCCTGCACGCCGGATATGATGCCCATAAACACCTGCTGGCCCCAGGCGACGTAGAAAAAGTTTTCCACCGGCGGCAGGCTCGACGAGTCCACCGGGTCGGCCGGTCCGGCTCCGTCGGCTCCGTCGGCTTTGTCGGCTCTGTTCGGTGCGCCCTTGCCGTTGCCTTTCGACTTGGCCGGGATCAGCGGCAGGATGTCTTTTTCAATGGTCTCACCGATGGCCGACAGCTCTTCCAGGTTGTAGCCGGGCGGCGGCAGCAGGATCCCAAAGAGCATCTCGCGGTTGCCCTCCGGCAGGTACTCGGTTTTGGGCATCAGGAAAAACACCAGGGAGGTGGCCAGCGCCACCAGCACCACCACCACGGAGATGCGGGCGGTGAGCCGGCCGCACATCCAGTAGATAAACCGGGCGATGGCATCCACGAAGTTGTGGGCCGCGGCCAGAACCGGTTTGTACATTTTGGTCTGCCGGTCTTTGGACACCCGTCCCAAAATGCGCGATGACAGGGTCGGAATCACCGTGATGGATACCACCAGGCTCAGCAGCACGGCGCTGCTGATGGCAATGGCGATGTCGCGAAACAGCTGGCCGGCTTCTTCCTGCACGAACACGATGGGCAAAAACACCGCAACGGTGGTCAGCGTGCTGGCCAGCACCGCCCCCCACACTTCGACGGTGCCGTCCGTGGCGGCCTGCAGGCGGGATTTGCCCATCTCGCGGTGCCGGTAGATGTTTTCAAACACCACAATGGAGTTGTCCACCACCATGCCGATGGCAAACGAGAGCCCCGCCAGGCTGACCACGTTGATGTTGCGGCCCATCAGGGTCATCACCAGAAAAGTGCCGATGGCGCTGATCGGTATGGCCACGGCGATGATAAAAGTGCTGGCGATGCTGCGCAAAAATATCAGCAGGACGGCCACCGCCAGTATGCCGCCCACGAAAATGTTCTGGCGTACCAGGTTGATGGCGCTGTAGATGTATCCGGTCTCGTCATATACCTGCTCGACCTCCAGGTTGTGTTCCTTGAGGATGCCGCTGTTGAGCTCTGCCAGGACGGTTTTGAGCTTTTCCATCACCACCAGCACGTTGGTGCCCGGCTCGCGCACGGCATTCATGACGATGGTGGGAACGCCCACGTGCCTTACCACCACCAGCGGGTCGTTGAAACCGAACTCAACGCGGGCCACATCGGCCACGGTGACCGGTGCGCCGCCCACGCGCCGGATGATGACCGCCGCGACCTCTTCGGGTGAGCCGTACTCTCCCACGGTGCGAGCGATGTAGCGCCGCTTGCCCTCGTCAAAGTCACCGGCGCTGATGTTGCGGTTTTCCAGATCCAGGGCCCGGATGAGCTCGGGAATCGTTATCTGGCGGGCCGCCAGGGCATCCGGATCGACGATCACGTGCAGCTCGCGCTCGCGGCCGCCGTAGATGTTCACCGAGGCGACCCCGGCGATCCGCTCGATGCGGGTCTTGACGTGCTCGTCCATAAAGTCGTATTCGTGCAGCAGGTTGCCCTCGTACCCGTCCAGGGCCTTTAGGGTCATCCAGGCGATGGCCGATCCCCAGCGGCCGCCGGACTTGATCACCGGTTTGTCCACCTCGCCGGGATACTTTTTGACCTGGTCGAGCTTGTTGGAGACCCGCAGCAGCGAAGCGTCGGTCTCGGTGCCGATCTCAAACATCAGGTTCACGTACGAATAGCCGTCGCGGCTTTCGCTTTTCATCTCCACCAGCCCGTCCAGGTTCTTGAGCTGCTCTTCCTGAACGTCGATGATTTCCCGCTCCACCTCCACGGGGCTGGCGCCCTCCCAGCGGGTTTCGACGGAAACCTCGGGCAAATCGACGTTGGGGGTGAGCTGGATGGGGATGCGATACAGGGACAAAATGCCGAACAGCACGATCAGCAAAACGCCCACGGTGACCGTCACCGGCTTTTTGATGGATGTGTCGACGAGTTTCATTGGATATCGGCTCGATTCGTTGTGTGGGTTGCGATTTTTGGGCCGGTAAAGCCGGTCGGTCCGTCGCTTTCGTTGGGGTCGGGTTTGTCTGATCTACCGGATCGGCTCTGCCGGTTCGGCCCGTTCACAGCGCTGCCGGGCCATCCGGGCCATATGGTTAAAAATTCGGCGTCCCCAAGCCGGCTGCCGACGACGAAGGCGTTCGTGAGCCGGCAGCCCATGGCTTGCCCCTGACAGCAGCCGGGCGATCAAAGCGCCCCAAGCCCCTTATTGTTGGATCATGACCGCCTGGCCGGGGCGCAGGCGTTCGTTGCCGCGGATGACCACCCGGTCTCCGGGTTTCAGGTTGCCTTCCACCGCCACACTGGAGCCGTGGTACCCGGACACCTTCACACCCACGGGCATCGCCCGTCCGTCGACCACCGTGACCACGTGGCGCTGAGCGCCGCTGGTGACGATGGCATCTTTGGGCACCAGCAGGGCCTCTTTGCGGTTGGTCAGGTTAAAGGTGACCGCCGCCTCCATGCCGCCTTTGATCTTCAGGCCGACATTGGCAACCCTGACCCGCACGGGAAACGTGCGTGCGGCCGGATTTCCCTGGGGCAG
>JAHEIV010000391.1 GCA_024639205.1 Deltaproteobacteria bacterium
GGGGCTCAAAGGGAAAAAGGTCGACGCGCTGAAACAAAACCCCAACGTCTGTTTTGAATTTGATGAGGACTGCCGGGTACTGGTACAATCGGCAGCCTGTGACTGGGGGATGGCGTACCGCAGTGTGATCGGCTATGGGATAGCTTCCTTTGTCACGGATCCGGAGCAAAAGCGCAAGGCGTTGGATATCATCATGCGGCATTACGGCGGATCTGCCGGTCCCTATCCCGATGCCAAGATCCAGGCAACGAAAATCATCTGTGTGCAGATCCGGCAAATGGCCGGGAAATCCTCTCCGGCGCCGAAAAGTTGAACGGGATCGGTTTCGGTGCTTCTGCAACCGGCCGATCAATGAAGAATCTGGATCGATCCGATGGGATCAAGAATGGATGCACTGTTGAACAGTTATACCGTCGCTGATTATCCTGCCATCCTGCCCGAGAGCACGCTGTCGGCCTTGCAGTCGCAGGTCAAAAGCCTGTTCGAAGCCGCCCGCGGCAGCCACGCCTGGGACCACACCTTGCGGGTGTGTCGTCTGTGCGAGAAAATCGGGAGAGCCGAAAAAGCGGACATGGATGTGTTGCGGGTGGCAGCCTTGCTGCACGATATCGGCCGTTTCCGGCAGGACCATGCCAACGGCCAGGTTTGCCATGCTCACCAGGGAGCTGAAATGGCAGTGGAAATGATCCGGGACCTGCCGCTGGCCGACGGACAGAAGCAAAATATCCTGCACTGCATCCGCAGCCACCGCTTCCGGGGGGACCGGGTACCGGAAACGCCGGAGGCGGCCGTGCTGTTCGATGCCGATAAGATCGATGCCATCGGGGCTGTCGGGGTGGCCCGGGCCTTTTTGTTTGCCGGCGAGATCGGTGCCCGGCTCCACAATCCTGACATCCGGCCGGAAGACTGCCGGCCATACAGTGAGGATGACACCGGCTACCGTGAGTACCGGCTGAAGCTGCGTAAAATAAAGGACGGCATGCTCACGGATGCCGGCCGCAGTCTGGCCAGCGAACGTCACCGGTTTATGGAGGAGTTTTTTGAACGCTTTCTCAATGAGTACGAAGGAAAGGGGTAACGCGCATGAGCATCAACGTGGTGGAGAAAATTGACGATCAGGTAGGTGTACGACATGTGTTGGTGAGCGTGTCCGACAAAAGTGGCCTGGAAGACTTTATTCCGCAGCTGGTGGAGATCAATCCTGATGTGAGAATCTTTTCGACCGGCGGCACCTTCGGGCGCATCAAGGAAATTCTGGGAACCGACGCTCAGGCCCGCTTAACGCAGGTTTCCGAGTATACCGGACAGCCGGAAACCCAGGGTGGATTGGTGAAGACGCTTGATTTCAAGATTTACCTCGGCCTGCTCACGGAAACACATAACGAAGCGCACCAGGCCGATCTTCAGCGTACCGGCAGCTTGCCTATCGACATGGTGGTGGTCAACCTGTATCCCTTCAAAGAGACCATCTCCAGGCAAGAAGTTACCGTGGAGCAGGCCCGGGGAAATATCGACATCGGAGGACCGTGCATGATACGGGCCTCGGCGAAAAATTTTATCCGGGTGGCATCGGTGGTGGATCCGGCCGATTACACCGGAATTCTGGAAGAATTGAAGCAATACGGCGGGAAAACGTCGCTGCAACTGCGCTTCAAACTGGCCCGCAAGGCATTCGCGCACACGGCAGAATACGACCGCACAATCGCCGAATATCTGGCTGCCAGAAGCATCGATGAGGCGAGCCGGTGCTACGAGAGCGCCGGCGAGTCGTGAAGGCTTTACCACAACTGCCGGCTCTATAAACGCCGAAATGGAGGAATAGCATGGCCGAAGACCTGAAAAAAATGTACCGAACCATCGTCGACGAGAATTTTCCGCCGCAGATGGAAATCAGCTTTGTGGACGGCGGCAAACGGCAAACACTTCTGTACGAGAAGGTTCTCTGGACCGTGGGAGATGTGCAGAAAGGATTGCGATACGGGGAAAATCCCGGACAGGAAGCCGCCCTGTACAAGTTGGTGAACGGCAACCTTGTACTGGGCGAAACCGAAATGATTCAGCCGGGCAGGTTTCTGACGTCAGACATCGAACTGCTGCAGTCCGGAAAGCATCCCGGAAAGACCAACCTGACAGACGCCGACAATTCACTGAACATCTTACGCTACTTTACGGACAAGCCGACCGTGGTGATCGTCAAGCATAACAATCCCTGCGGAGTGGCCCGCAACGATGTGCTGGTCGACGCATACTTGAATGCCGACCGGGCGGACCGGGTGGCCGCTTTCGGCGGTTGCATCGCGCTCAATCGGGCGGTGGACAAGGCAACGGCCGAGGCCATCACCGGCCGCTACGCAGAGGTGGTGGTCGCTCCCGAGTTCGAATCCGGCGTGATGGAAATTTTCGCTAAGAAACCGAACTTGCGGGTGATTCGGATCGGCAACATCGATCAGTTGCAGACTTTTGTCGGCCAGCGGGTGGTGGAGTTTAAATCGTTGATCGACGGCGGCATCGTCGCCCAGTGGTCCTTTGTACCCCAATCGCGCTCTCGCCAGGATTTGAAACTGGCAGAATGCGAGTATAAGGATCGGGTCTATCGGGTCGATCGCGAGCCCACACAAAAGGAATACGAGGATCTGGTCTTCGGCTGGCTGGTGGAATCCGGTATTACCTCCAACTCGGTGATTTACGTCAAAGACCAGGTGACGGTGGGTATTGGAACCGGCGAGCAGGACCGTGTGGGGGTGGCGCAGATCGCCCGGGACAAGGCCCATCGCAAGTTGGCCGACCGTTACTGCTTCGAGGAGTATGGCGTCCCGTACAACGAGATGAAAGATAAGGATCGGCTGGCGGAGATCGACTTTCGGGTCAACCGTGAAAAGGGTGGGCTGATCGGCTCGGCCATGGTCAGCGATGCGTTTTTCCCCTTCCGTGACGGCATCGATGTTGGTCTGCAGGCAGGGGTGACCGCAGTGATTCAACCCGGCGGTTCCGGCAACGACTATCAGTCCATCGAAGCGTGCAACGAGTCCGGCGCTACGATGGTGTTTACAGGCCAGCGGTCGTTCAAACACTAAAACACATCTCAAAAATGCATCTCAGTATCCAGTGCTGTTTTGCGGATCGGCTTAAAATGCTCACATACCGCCGTGTATTCTCGTATGCTCCGCTTTCTCGCCGATCCACGCCTTGCCCTTGAACCTGACCCACTATGTTTAAGACGTGTTCTGGTATTGCACACATTCAAAGGTGTTTGAAACCAGGGGGAGATTGATATGCACCGCAAGGTTTTTCTGGCGTTGATGGTTTGGCTCGCGCTGCATGCTGCATGCACGGCTCCGCAGCATTTCTGGCCGCAACATGACATTGCCCGTTACGAAATCAACCCGGATACGCTGGATAAAAAGCTGCTTATTGCGTCCAGAGAAAGCGAATTCAAAGCCGCTATCATTTCAAGAGTAAAGAAAGCTTACACCGATCGAGCGGTTTACATTAAGCTGGTCGGCATCGAAAACCTGAAAGAAGAAGACCCGCAGAAATATTCCGCCATATTGATCATCAACACCTGCATGGGGTGGGACATCGACTGGAGGGTTACCGAATTTCT
>JAHEIV010000029.1 GCA_024639205.1 Deltaproteobacteria bacterium
GCCCCGCACGGGCGGATTTACCAGCGTCCCACTAGTCCGGGTTCGTATTTTCCATGGCAAATCAACAGAGAAGATCCATCCTATGCCCCAACTGCAGGAAGCTGATCAGTGTAGATGAGCCCCGCTGCCCCTACTGTGGCATCCAGCGCCCCGGGTCTTCATTGAAGAACAATCCGCTGATGCATCTTTTCCAGGATCCACAGCAGCTGATTCGCGGTATCATTATCGCAAATGTGGCCCTGTATATTGTCTCCCTGGTGCTCAAACCCACATTTTCCAGTGTGACGATGAATCCGCTGACCTTTCTGGCTCCGGACGGTAGCAGCCTGCTGGCGCTGGGCGCTACCGGTACGGTTCCCATCGATGGCTTTGGCCGCTGGTGGTCGCTGCTGTCGGCCAACTACCTGCACGGAGGCGTTCTGCACATCTTTTTCAATATGATGGCGCTTCGGCAGCTGTCACCGTTTGTTACCCGCGAATTCGGCACCTCCCGGATGTTCGTTATATACACCGTCGGTGGCGTTGTCGGCTTCTGGGTGTCTTATGTTGCCGGCGTTCGCTTTACCATCGGTGCATCGGCCGCGGTGTGCAGCCTGATCGGCGCTGCCCTTTATTACGGCAAAAGCCGTGGGGATTCATACGGCCAGGCCATTTATCGGCAGGTGGGCGGATGGGCCCTGGGGATTTTTGTCTTTGGATTATTGGTTCCGGGGATCAACAACTGGGGACATGGCGGCGGAATTCTGGCAGGCATCCTGCTGGGTTTTTCTCTGGGGTACCAGGATAAATCCCGCGAAAGGCTGGTGCATAAATCGGCGGCTGTCATCTGTTTGGTCGTCACCGTTGCGATCCTGGCCTGGGCCGTCGCCTCTGGAGGCTATTTGATCGTTACCAGCGAACGGTAACAAGCTGATGAAGATGCTTGACTGATTTACCACAATTCAATACATTCGAATTTCGACATACACCGCACCGGCTGTTTCCCGCACGTTTTATGAAATTTTTGCAGCAGAACTGCAAAACGATTGTGATATAAACGGGTTGCCGCACCGCCGAACAACCTCTGGGGAAAAATGGAAAAGAAGATCATTGCGTTCATCGAGAGCCTGAAAGGCGACAAGCGCCTGCTGGCATTGGACCAGGCTTCCACCAAACAGGCGATCGTCATCAAAATGCTTTCCCTGCTGGGCTGGGACATCTTCAATGTGGATGAGGTCAAGCCGGATTTCGTAGTCAAATCCTGTATGATCGATTTCGCGCTGCGGAAAAACAAGTTCAACACCGTTTTCATCGGGGTGAGCAAAGCCGGTGAAGAGCTGAGAAAAGACCAGAAAGAAATTCTTGCCAGCGCGATTTCCGAGGGTGTCAAACTGGTTCTGGTCACCAACGGATTTCAGTGGTGGTTTTACCTGTCCTTTCAGGAAGGGGTGGCCGAGCAGCGCAAGTTCAGTGTTGTTGATCTGCACAAGCAGAAACCGAAGGAAGCGGCGGCCCGGCTGGTAAACCTGCTGGAGAAAGGCAGCGTTACCAGCGGCAAAGCACTGAAAAAAGCCGAAACCATGCTGATAACCAGACAGACCCGCGCCTTGGACCGATACCTGTCCGATGCCTGGCAGCAACTGATGAACCGGCCCCCGGTTGTGTTACTCAAGCTGATCAATGAAGCCTTTGAAAAGCTCAGCGGGTACCCGGCAGAAGAAAGGTTGATCGTAAAATACCTGAAGGCCTGGGCACGCGGTGAAACTTGTGAAGAGATTTTCGAACTCAAAGAGCCCGTTGCGAAGGCGCCCGTCTCCTACGAGGGGCGCAAGATTCAGTCCTTTAACTTCAAGAGCCACAGCCATTCGGTCGATTCATGGGACCGGTTTCTCACCAGGCTTTGCGGATTGCTGGCCTCCGAGTTCAGCCAAGATCTGGAAAAACTGCTGTGGCACTCGGTGGAAGGTAGATTCTTCTTTCGTGACAATCCGGAAGAGCTGCGTTTGCCGTTGAACATAGACGGCACCAACATTTTTGTCGAGACCGCTTTGAACCCCGACGACACGGTGAAAGTCGCTCGCTCCGTCCTGAAGCTCTTTGGCTATGAGGGCAGTGAACTGGATATTGCCTTGGTTAAAAAATAACGGCAGCTGCACAGCCACTTCTATTCCCCGAACCCGTTATGCAGGCGCTGAAACTGCGGGTGCAGCCGGTACCTGCGGACGCGGGTTGTGAAGCGTTTCGGGTGTCCCCCCAGCCGCTGCTGCAGGTTAGAAAACCCCCGAAGCGGCCGGGTAGCTGCCCAGACGCTTCATCGAAATGGTCAATTTCTCCATCTGCCGCAAAACATCCACAACCTTTTCGTCTTGCTCCGAACCTTCGAAATCAAGAAAAAAACAGTAGTTTTCCGGATCGGAGCGAAGCGGCATGGAGGCAATGCGCGTCAAGTTGATGTTCGCCTCGGCAAACAATTTGAGAACGGCGAACAGCCGGCCGGCTTCGTGTGGTGTGGCAAATATGATCGAAGATTTTTCGCCGCGGTCCGCAGACGGTTCTCTCGAAAGCAGTAAAAATCGGGTGTTGTTGGCCGGCCCGTCTTCAATTCCTGCCTTGATAATTTCCAAATCGTAAAGCTCGGCACAGAGTTCGCTGGCAATGGCTGCTGCCGCCCGTGGATTTTCCCGGGCCAACATCTTTGCCGCTCCGGCCGTATCGTAATAGGGGCGGGCTTCGAGTTTGTTGCGCATCAAAAAACCGCGGCACTGGGCCAGCGCCTGGGGATGGGAGTAAACCAGGCGGATTTCACGGTGATCGATATCTTCGGTGCCGAGCAGGCAGTGTTTGACGGTCACCTTTGCCTCGCCGATGACTTGCAGATCGGTTGTGGTGAGCAGATCGTTGACCTGGGTGACGGCACCTTCCAGGGAATTTTCCACCGGTACTACCCCGAGATCGAACTGGTGCTCTTCTACTCCCCGGAACACGTCAATAAATTCCAGGCAGGGAATATAGGCACCGCTGGGGATCAGGCGCCGTGCGGCCACCTCTCCATAGGCACCGTGTTCGCCCTGAAAAGCCACCAGCGGGCGATTTTCTTCCTGAAGCCGTTTGCTTTCTTCGATGATGGTTCGAATCAGGCGACGAGTGAAGGAGCGTTCGATAAGATCCAGGTTTAACCGTTCGATCCGCGACAGTACTTCTTCTTCCCGGGTTGGATCGGTGACGGTTTTTTTGAACTTTTTCGATCGCAGGGCCAGCCCCATGCGCTCCTGCAACAAAACGAGCAGTTCCCGGTCGATTTTATCGATTTTATGACGAATTTCTTCCAGTTTCATTTATCACCTCCACGCATGCGTTGCATCAAGCGGGCAGTTTTTCCATAAACGTTCGAAGCGGGCGCAGCCGATTCATCATACCGGTAAAGCCCGCCGGTGTCATTGCCTGGTCGGCGTCGCAAAGAGCTTCTTCCGGTCGCCAGTGCACCTCGACGATGATCCCGTCCGCTCCGGCGGCCACCGCAGCCAGGCTCATCGGTTCGATGAGACTGGGACGACCGGTGCTGTGAGTCGGATCGATGACAATCGGCAGGTGGGTCAATTCCCTGATGGCCGGAACGGCGCTCAGGTCCAGCGTGTTGCGGGTGTATGTTTCAAAGGTGCGGATGCCCCTTTCACAGAGAATAACATCGGGGTTGCCTTCGCTTAAAATGTATTCGGCGCAATTCAGCCATTCATCCAGGGTGGAGTACATACCGCGCTTGAGCAACACCGGCCGGCCGGATCGACCGACTTCTTTCAGAAGTGAAAAGTTTTGCATGTTCCGCGTGCCGATCTGCAGGATGTCGGCGAACTCTGCCACCCACGACACGTCCCTTGGGTCGAGGACTTCGGTGACGATCGGAAGGCCGGTTTCCCGCTTTGCTTTTTCCAGTATCCTCAAGCCGCCGATTCCGAGCCCCTGAAAAGAGTACGGCGAAGTTCTCGGTTTAAATGCGCCGCCGCGCAGCATGTCCGCACCGGCGGACTTAACGGCCCGGGCGGTTTCAATTGTCTGCGCCTCACTTTCCACGCTGCACGGCCCGGCGATAACGGCCAGATCGCGGCCTATTTTCACTTCGCCCACCTGGACGACGGTACGCCGGGTCTTTGTGATTGCCGCCAATTTTAGACTACTCATGATACACCTGTCGTTTCGGTTCAATGAATGATCAAAACAGAAACCCCGAGAAATCGAATCTCGGGGTCTGGAAAATGAAAAACCCCGAGCGGTTTTTCCGTCCACCCGGGGTGATGATCCCTCTGCCAGAGGCGTCACGCATCCGGATGGACGCTTCGAAAACCAAAAAAGAAGCATCCGAAAGAACGATCCGGATATGGCAACTGGCATAATGTCATTGTTGGATTCCTTTCCATTACGGTATTTTCATTACAGGCATCGCCTGCGGCTGTCAACATTTTTCTCCGGGGTGCGCCATCTGTGCCGGCGGTCGGTTTGTGGTTGACACCCGATACCTGATCGGTTATCGTCGATAGGCGATAAAGCATCCACCATAAAATGAAACAGCGATGAAATCCGCGTCCCTGGCAACCGAATATCACTCAGACCGGCAGGCAGATGACGACCATGAGCTGGCCTCGACTTGCAAAGCGCTGGGGCATCCGGTTCGCATCCGCATACTACAGTTTTTAAAGCGGGTGGACCGGTGCATCTGCGGTGAGATCGTCGAAACACTTCCCTTGGCCCAATCCACGGTCAGTCAACATCTGAAAATCCTCAAAGAGGTCGGCCTGGTTATCGGAGAAATCGAAGGGCCGCGCACCTGCTACTGCCTTGACAAAGAGAAACTGACCCGTTTGAAAAAGCTCATAGCCGGTCTGTAAGAATGCAATATTGTCTTTCGGTCAGGGCTGCAGAAGAGACGTTGAGAAAGCCAACCAAGCAGAAAAATACGAATTGATTTGCAGGTGATCGTTTGGAACAAGCCCTCACCGGCTGAGGATGGAGAAGATGGTCCAGGACGATAAAAAAGAATCAACCGATTGCTGCGGTACGGAGCCGTCTCCGGCTCCGTGTGATTGCAATACACCGGCTACGCCCGAACCGATGTTTGCGACCACTGGCGATGACAAGGTTTGCTGCGGTCCTCAGACCGCTCCGCCGAGCGGTTCCCATGAGCGCCCGGGGTATCGCCTGTGGCATTTCGTAAAAGATTTTATAGAAACACCGGCCGGTCCGGTGCCGCTGGTAAAAACCGTTTTGAATGCCAGGGATCGGCTCGGCAAGATCCGGGTGCGCTGGGGAATCCGTCGCAACCAGTACCAGGTGGCGCCGGGTCTGTATGGCGTCGGCCGCCCGAATGCAAGCTCTCCGGTGCTGGTCACGGCCAACTACAAGCTTTCCTTCGACACCCTGCGCAGCCAAGCGGGTGTGACGCAAGCGTGGATTCTGGTGCTGGACACCCGCGGCATCAATGTCTGGTGTGCAGCCGGCAAGGGAACATTTTCAACCGAGGAAGTCGTTCAGCGGGTGAAATCCTCGCAGTTGGAGCGTATCGTAGAGCACCGACGCCTGATACTGCCGCAACTGTCGGCAACAGGGGTTGCCTCCCGCCGGGTAAAAAAAGAATGCGGATTCAAGGTAACCTGGGGTCCGGTGCGGGCAGCGGATCTGGGTCGATTCCTGGATGCCGGCATGCGGGCCGACGAGGCGATGCGGCGGGTCACTTTTAGCGTATCTGAGCGAATAACCCTGGTCCCGGTCGAACTTTCCTTCCTGCCCAGGTATCTGCTCTGGGTGATGGCGGCAACATTTGTTTTGTCCGGCTTCGGAACCGGTGTGTTTTCCTTCCAGGCGGCCTGGTACAGAGGAATGTTGATGGCCGTCGCCCTTGCGGGAGGTGTTTTTGCCGGTGCAATCGTCGCACCGATTCTACTGCCGTGGATTCCGGTGCGCTCATTTTCCATGAAGGGTGCAATTGTCGGTGTGGTGACCGGTCTGGTGATTGCGGCGGCACTGCGAGATCAGGCCAACAGCTGGGAGATCGCGGCCCTATTGATCTGCACCGCGGTGATCAGTTCCTATCTGGCAATGAATTTTACCGGATCGACTCCGTATACTTCTCCTTCCGGCGTGGAGAAAGAGATGCGGCGCGCGATCCCTTTCCAGGCCGGCGCTGCGCTGCTGGTGCCGGTGCTGTGGGTTGCGGCTGGTTTTGCATAAACCCACGGATTAGCAAGACGAACGCTTATACGAAGACGGGAACACGAATATGAAGGACTTCCGATACCTGTCCGGTGTGTCGACCCTGACCCTGAATCAAGAAGCCTGCACCGGTTGCGGCCTGTGTACGATCGTTTGCCCCCACGGGGTTCTGGCCATGGGAGAGAGCCGGGTCGAAATCGTCGATCATGACGGATGCATGGAGTGCGGCGCCTGTACCCAGAATTGTCCGACAGATGCCCTTGTCGTGACACCGGGAGTCGGGTGTGCGGCTGCGATTATCCACAGTTGGATTAAGGGAGGAAAGCCGGCCTGCTGCTAAAACCCGTCTCCAGAATACGCCCAAGTACCCAAGGCGGCGTTGTCCCGCGAATTGAAATACTCGCGTACTAGTGTGGAGGAAAGCCGGCCTGCTGCTGAAATCCATCCCCAAAAGGCTTTTTTAGGCCAAGGGCTGTGTTGCGGATCGGCTCAAAATGCTCACATACTAGCGTGTATGCTCTGCTTTCTCGCCGCCCCGCGCCTTACCCTGAACCTCAATCAATCCTTTTTGAGACGGATTTCCAACAATTCACTGCCAGTAATCGAAGAAGTGATGCACGGGCCCGTGACCGTGGCCCAACCGGTAGCCGGCACCGGCACGGATCGCGCCGGTTATAAACTGCTTGGCCTTTTTAACGGCGGTCTCCATATCGGCACCTTTGGCCAGAAATGCCGCGATTGCCGATGAAAGGGTGCACCCGGTGCCGTGATTGTTGCGGGTGTCGATCCGCTCTGCTTTCAGTTTCACCAGTCGATCCGCTTTCGCCAGATACAACAGGTCCGTACTGTCTATGTCGTTTCCGTGTCCTCCCTTTACCAGTATGGCCCGACTTCCGAAGCGGGCAAGCTCACGGGCACTTTTTTGCGGATCCAGGTCTTCATTTTCGTCGCGGCCCAAAAAGACGGCTGCTTCCGGCAGGTTCGGCGTGGCGACATCGGCCAGCGGCATCAGGTGCGTTTTGAGGGCCTCGACGGCATCGTCACGAAGAAGCCTGTCCCCGCTTTGGGCAACCATCACCGGGTCGAGCACGATGTTACGGGCGCCATGTTTGACCAGTTCATCCGCCACGGTTTCGATTAGTTCGGCCGAATATAGCATGCCGATCTTCACTGCATCGGCACCGATGTCGGAAAAAACGGCCTCCAGCTGTTCGGCGGCAAAAGAAGGCGGGACTGCGTGGATGCCGGTAACCCCTTTCGTGTTTTGAGCGGTCAGGGCCGTGATCACCGTCATGCCGTAGCATCCGAGCGCCGAGAAAGTTTTCAGATCGGCCTGTATCCCGGCCCCTCCGCCGCTGTCCGAACCGGCAATGGTCAGCACCCGGCAATACGTTTGATATTTCTTTGAATTTCTCATTTTATCCGGCGATGATCGGTTCCCTCTTTATAGAAAAGATAAGTTGGTGGTGTGCTCAAATCAAGAATGTAAGCCCTGGTTTCAACCTTCTGAAACCGCGCGTGGCGAACAAAAGGCGGTTTTGGATTCTCATTTTCTTTTGAAGTGGTCCCATCCCGCAGGGGTGATGTCGCGCAGCCGGCTATCCGTTTCAACCAGTTCCATCCTGCCCGTGTCGGTGATCTCACCGATCGGATAAAGAGGCCGATCAAAGGCCTTCCGGTACTCTTCGGTGATGCGACCGAATTGCTTGCGCTCTACGCTGCACAGCAGGGTGTAATCTTCACCGCCGGCCAGTGCGAACTCGATGGGATCGAACCCGAATCGGGAGCAGAAAACCTGCAGGTGAGGGGAGATCGGCATCTGCTTTGCAACCAGCCGCGCGCCGACACCACTGGCCTGCATGATGTGCCCCAGGTCCGAGCTGAGCCCGTCGCTGACATCGATGGCCGCGTGCACGCACCCCGAAGCAGCCAGCAAGCGTCCTTCCTGCAGGCAGGGTTTCGGCAGCACGTGGGCGTCGAACAGCGCGCGCAATTCCGGCGAATCGATCCCGATGGTGTTTAAAATCAGGTGCAGGCCGGCCCGGCTGTCACCCAGACAGCCGGTCGAGCAGATGATATCACCCACCTGTGCGCCGCTGCGAAGCAGCAGTTCAGACGGGTCTGCCATTCCGGTTACCACAACGTTGATAATTAAATCCTGTTTGGAGCCGGTTGTATCTCCGCCCAGTATGTTGACGGTAAACTCGGATGCCAGATGTTGCATGCCGCGGTACAGATCTTCCAGAAATTCCAGGGGGCAGTCGTCCGGGATGCCGATGCTGACAAAAGCCTCCCGGGCGTTGCCGCCCATGGCGGCGATATCGCTAAAGTTGACTGCCAGTGCTTTGTAGCCGAGATTGAATCCGGAAGTTGCCTGCCGGAGAAAGTGAACCCGTTCGACCAGCAAGTCGGTCGTCACCAGCAGCAACTGCTCCGCCTTGCCGTGAAATGCGGCGGCATCGTCGCCGATGGCGGTGACCACTCCCTCCGGCCGAATGAGACAGCCGCGGCTGATTTTGTCGATGAAACCAAACTCTCCGATTTCTTTTAAACTCATGGCTGCCGCGCTTTCTCGATCACCGATCGCAGGCTGCGGGCGGCCTGTTCGGGATCATCTGCCGCCACGATGGCCGTCACCACCGCCACCCCTTCGGCACCAATTCGGATGACATCACCGACATTGTCATGATTCAGTCCACCGATGCCTACCAGGGGCAGGTTCACCGCAGCTCGGATTTGGCGCAGCCCCTCCAGGCCCAGCGGCGGTGCCGTGTCGGTTTTTGTCGGGGTCGCATAGATCGGGCTGACGCCGAGATAGTCGGCACCGCCTTTTTCCGCCTCGACAGCATCGCGAATTGATTCGGCGGATATGCCGATGAGCATGGTGTCGGCAACGATGGCCCTGGCCAATTCCAGTGGCATGTCCGACTGCCCTAAGTGAACGCCGTCGGCTTTCACCGCAAGGGCCACATCGATCCGATCGTTGATGATCAGCGGAGTGTTCAATGCCTGCAGTCGATCGCGAATCGCCCGAGCCTGCTCGACAAATTCGCGGGTGGTGCAATCCTTCTCCCTCAACTGCACGCAGGTTGCCCCTCCGTGCACGGCGGCCTCGACGATCTCAGCAGTTGAACGCCCTCGGGACAGTCCGCGGTCGGTTACCAGATAGAGCGTGTAGTCGATGTCTCGAAGTCTCATGGTTTGCGTTATCCGGCAGCCGGCATCCAAATGGTTATCCGGTCTCGATTTTGCTGCCCGCTAGCAGCTGCTGTGGAGTGATCGTGTAAAGCGCGTCGAGTAGTTTGACCATGAAACTGCCGGGCGCATCTGCACCTTCCCCGGCGGTTTCTCCGGCCAGGCCGAAATATGCCAGGGCCGTAGCCGCAGCGCTGACCGGGTTTGGGTCCACAGCCAGAAAAGCGCCGATTACCGCAGTGGCCGTGCATCCCGTTCCGGTGACATAGCCCATCAAGGGATGGCCGTTGGCCACTCGAATCACCTGATTGCCGTCGGTGACCAAATCGATCGGTCCGGTGATTGCCAAGGTGGTGTTCAGCTGCGAGGCGAGCTCTCGTGCCGCACCGGCTGCATCTTCCACCGAATGGATCGAGTCCACGCCTTTGGTCTTTGTGTCGTCACGCTGCAGCGACAAAACTTCCGAAGCATTGCCCCGGATCACGCTGATGCGGGTTCGGTCAATGAGCGTTTTGGCCGCATCGGTACGCAGTGCGGTTGCACCGGAGCCTACCGGATCCAGGATTACCGGCTTGTGCAGGGCGGTCGCTTTCGCCCCGGCTTTGAGCATCGATTCCACCCACTGGTCGGTGAGGGTTCCGATGTTGAGCACCAGCGCCCCGGCAAACGAAACCATTTCTTCCACCTCGTTGGGCGCGTGGGCCATTACCGGCGAGGCGCCCATGGCCAGCAGCGCGTTGGCGGTGGTGTTCATCACAACGAAATTGGTGATGTTGTGAATCAAGGGTTTTTTCTCTCGAACCGCAGACAGGTTCCGGGCGGCAATTTCGCTCAAGTCTACCATGTCATTGCTCCATCATTGATGCCGGTTGCCGGAATAAACGGTTTGAACCGATACCGACAGGCATCTCGGTCGGCGTTGCGTTAAAGGTTGCGGGTTGGGGAGGCGGCAGAAAAAAAGCCGTTTCCGCGGGGAAACGGCCGAGGTCGGTGAATCGAGAAGATGCTGGCTTGCGTCGTTTCCCTACGCTGGAATTATCCAGTTCAGGTTCGAAGGGTATGTTCTCAGACCGGCCCGGCCACCCCCAACACTGATGCGTTTGTTTCTTATCAGAACCAGTAATGATTTTCCCCAACCGTGTCAAGCGAAATGGTGTCAATCCATACCGGGTCTTTTCCTGTTGGATGCTGCTTTCCGCGGGTTTGCGGCCTGCGGCACACGCTCCAGTGCACCCCGGCCGTGAACTCGTGTTCGGCCTTGCTCGGCGAAAAAGAATTTCTGTATTTCGCCTGATGCTATAAATAGAAAGCGCAATTGTGAATGGCGCACTCACCCGCAAAGTCAAGTTTTGGAGGGCGGGCACTGAACCGCCGCTGCGATGCGGGTTGCGCATCCGGGGTGATTACAAACCGAGATCCTGATTGATCAACACGACTCGCACCCTGCCTTTGGGAAAGGACTTTTCGGTGATGGCCCAGGTGTTGCAGATCCGGCTGGGGCTCTTGCACTCTTCGCAATAGGAGGTTTTCACGCAGGGTGTCTTCATGTCCAGGCGCATGGCATTGATCGGTGCGACGTAGTTCTTGATTCGAAAAATGGCTTCTTTCAGATCTGCCACGATCTTGTTGCGGCCCACGACGACGATCACATGCTTGGGGCCGAAGGTGATGCCACCAATACGGTTTCCGATCATATCCAGGTTAACCAGCTGGCCCGTTTCGGTTACGGCGTTGGAGCTGGTGATAAACAGGTCGACCAGCAACGCCTGCCGCCGCAGTTCCAGCATCTCTTCCTTCGATATCTTCTTGTCGAATGTATCCAGCACTTTTACATCACGGCGGTCTTTGAGGGCATGGTACAAACCGCTGGTCGCAACTGTCATCGATCCGCCCCAGGAAATGCTGGCAGGCTGAATGGACGGGATGATGGTTTTCAGCACCAGCTCTTTTGCATCTTCTGCGCTTGCGGCGATGTGAACGTCGAAATTGTTGGTCTCGAGTTCTTTTTTGACATCGTTGAGACGCAGATTCCAGTAGTTTTCGATCGGTTTGTCCATGACACTCCCTTTCGTTGGGCCGCTGAGCACGGCACGGGGGATTGGATCTGATTGCTGGCCGAAGACTATAGAAAAACCAACGGTCGGTGTCAAGACAGGATCAGCGGGCGACCGCTGTGGCCGCAAGGGCAGGGCCGTGCAGCGCAATCCTTTTTCCATATTTTCGCTGCCTGCAACATTCTGCCGTTTCCGGTTATGCGCACGCCATGGGTCCCGATCAACGGGTGATTCCCGGGGGGCACGTCACGATCCGATACCGCTTATCATCGACCGGCGCTTTTGCCGGTAAATGGACCCGTCGCATCCTCTTGCCGGTCGGGCCGAACTTGGCACCCGGATCTTTTGTACCTATATTCATTGTCGGTACCCCGGGCACATATCACCGGATCTTGTTTCAGACGACTGGAATCATCATGCCGACCGCAGCAGAAACTTTTCTGTGCGACCGCCTCGACGTTGCACACCAATCGAACCTGGCCGCCATCAAGAGTCGCGCACAGGCGTTCACCCGCCCGCCGGCAAACCTGCCAGGGTCCGTCAACTCCGAAGCAACGGCCGGCCAGCAGATCATCGGCATCCTGGAGAAGTGGCTACTGGACGAGGAACAAAAACAGGACCTGGCGGCAAACACCGGGGATATCTTTTATCTATATGCAGCAGCATACCTGCTCGAATCCATCTGGGGAGAACCTTACACGACCCTCTCCAGTGACCGAGAAATAAAGGGTCACGCCGCTGCTCTGCTCGATCGGGTCCAATCCCGCTGGTCTTTTCTTGGCATCGCCGACAGCCACCAGGCCGGCATCTTGCAGCAGATCTGCAAAGGGGTTTTGCTTGCAGAGACCATGGATGCCGTCATAGCGCCCACTGTCGAAGACGGCACCGGGGGACGGATCCACATCCAGTTTCTGGCCGCCTGCCTGCGGTTGGCCGCAGCCTTCAACATCGAAGCGCCGGCTGCAGTCGAACGCCTGCGTGGTTTTCTGCCCGAGGGCTCTGCAGAGGAATGCGCTGAACAGAGCCGGCAATTCTCTTTGGTTTCAGCAGGTCCCCACCCCCACATGCAGGCCACGGTGCTCATTCGGCTGCACTGCCGGAACGCGGAAGTCCACCGGGCGCTCAAGCATTACGAGTCCGGTCTTCAACGGTTGCTGTCGGATATGAACCGCATGGTCCGGCCGCGATTTCTTTTCACCGCAGTGGTCTTTGAAATCCAGCCGGACGGCTACCGGCCCATCGATTTTAAATTCTGTGTCGACACCTCTGCCGCCCTGCAGTTGTTCATGGGCAACACACTCTACAAGGATCGGCGGGTATTTCTCCGAGAGCTTGTGCAAAATGCGGTGGACGCCTGCAATCTTCGTAAAATGAACCTTCCCGGCTACACACCGGCAATCCAGGTGGTGTTTAACTCGGATATCAGTCGGATTACGGTCACCGACAACGGTATCGGCATGAGTCGACAGTGGATCGAAAAATACTTTCTCAACATCGGCCTGTCTTTTTACCAGTCGGCGGAAATCGCAAGCATCAACCGCAATCAAAATGTCCAGTTCAGTTTCATCAGCCGTTTCGGGATCGGATTTCTTTCCAGTTTTCTGGTGGCGGAAGAAGTGACCGTCAAAACGCGCAAGGAGGGCTCGCAGGGTCTGGTGATTTCCATCACGCGCGTCGATGACTATTTCGACGTCCGGGTGGTGGAAGAATCCATCCCGGTCGGCACCGAGGTAACGGTCCGTCTGAAAAAAAGCCACATCGCTTACTGCAGGAGCGTGGAATATCTGGGTTATCTGAAAACCAATGTGCGCTTTTTGCCGATGGCGGTGACCTTTGTGGATGAAAATGCAAATAGCAGCATCCTCGGCCAGGAGCCCATGGATTACAGCGAAGAATCCCTCTGGGGCACGAAATTCATCGCAACGCTCGATTATAAACAGTCCCGGGGGTACCTGCTGCTGCGTGTTCGGGAAAACCACCAGTATATCTATGACCTGGAAACGGCCGAGGGAGGCAT
>JAHEIV010000392.1 GCA_024639205.1 Deltaproteobacteria bacterium
TGAAAACCGTGTCGCCATGCGGGAAAAAGAGTTTGGGATCTGGCGGCCGATCACCTGGAAGCGGTATTTCGAGGAGGTCAAATACCTGTCCCTGGGACTGGTGAGCCTCGGATTGGAAGACGGCGACAAGATCGCCATGATCGGAGACAACCGCCCCGAAGGGTTGTGGGCTGAAATGGCAGCCCTGTGCAGCCGGGGTGTCGGGGTCTGGCTGTTTCAAGACAGCCTGATCGACGAAGTCAAGTACATCGTCGATCACTCGGACACGAAGTTTCTGTTCGGCGAGGGGCAAGAGGAAGTCGACAAGGCGATCTCCATCATTCACGAGTGCCCCAACCTGAAGAAGGTGATATGGGACGATCCCAAGGGGATGCGCAACTATGACCAGGACTTTCTGATCAGCCTGAAAGAGGTCCAGCAGCTGGGCCGCGAACTCGATGAGCAGAAGCCGGATCTGTTCAAAGAGATGGTGTACAAGGGCCACGGAGACGAAGTGGCCCTTTTGTTTTATACCTCCGGGACCACCTCTTTGCCCAAGGGGGCGCTGCTGTCGCACAACAACATGCTGATGATGGGCAAGCACCTGATGGAGGTAGATCCGTGCCGTGCCGCCGACGATTACGTTTCTTATCTGCCGTTTGCCTGGATTGGCGAGCAGATGATGTCCATCTCCTGCGGGCTGCAGATCGGATATACACTCAATTTCCCCGAAGAGACGGAGACGGCCCAGGAAAACATCCGCGAAATCGGGCCACATGTCATGTTTGCACCGCCGCGCATGTACGAGCAGATGACCCGATCGGTTCAGGTCAAGTACCTGGACGCCACCTGGCTCAAGCGCAAGTTTTACGAACTGGCCAGCAGCATCGGTTATCGCGTTGCCGATTACCGGTTTAAAAAGAAGCCGATTCCGCTGTTCTGGAATCTGCTGCACAAACTCTCCCTGCTGACGGTGCAAAAGAAACTAAAGGATCACCTGGGGCTGTCCCGGGTTCGCCATGCCTACACCGGCGGTGCGGCTATGGGACCGGACCATTTTCGCTTTTTTCACGCCCTGGGCGTCAACCTCAAGCAAATCTACGGGCAAACCGAAGTGGCCGGCATCTCTGTCGTTCACCGCGACGGGGACATCAAGTTCGATACCGTCGGTCATCCGATCCCGGGCACCGAAGTTCGCATCACCGACGACGGGGAAATCATCACCCGCAGCCCGTCGGTTTTTCTCGGCTATTACAAGAATCCGGAAGCCACCGAAAAGACCCTGCGGGAGGGGTGGCTGCACTCCGACGACAAGGGATTTATGGACGACGAGGGCCACCTGGTGGTATTCGACCGCACCAAGGACGTGTTTACGCTGCGGGACGGCAAACCCTTCTCGCCCCAGTACCTGGAGACCCGTTTAAAATTCAGCCCTTACATCAAGGATTCCTGGGTGATCGGAGACCGGCGCGACTACGTTACCGCCGTGATGTGCATCGATTATGCGGTGGTCGGCAATTGGGCGGACGAAAAAAAAATCAACTACACCAGCTACCACGAACTTTCCCAACACTCCGAAGTATACGAGCTGGTGGAGAATCAGATCCGACAGGCCAACAAGGACCTGCCCGAGACCGCCCGGATCGCCAAGTTTACCAATCTTTACAAAGAGCTCGATCCGGACGATGACGAGCTGACCCGAACCCGGAAGCTGCGCCGGTCATTTGTAGAAAAACGCTACGATGACATTGTCAACGCGCTATACTCCGATGTCGACATGGTCCATATCGACACCACGATAAAATACGAAGACGGACGTCAAGCGCACATCAAGACGGACCTTACGATTAAAAAAACAGGTGACTGACGGCGACCGCTGCCGGGCGCAGCTGTCGCAAATGCAGCAGCGAACACTATCGGCGAAACCACTGATTTCGAAAAGCAACGATCGCTCGCCAAGAGCACGCCGATACCATAAATAAATGATGATCGTTTCGGAGAGACCGTTATGGAACTTTTCTTAATGACCCTGACCACCGGTATCCTGGTGGGCGGCATTTATGCACTGGTGGCTTTGGGGTGGGTGCTCATCTACAAATGCTCCGGGGTGCTGAACCTGGCCATGGGCGAGTTGACCCTGATCGGCGCTTACGTGTCTCTGAGCTTTTACTCCATGGGGGTTCCCTTTGTCCTATCGCTGGCCATCTCCCTGGTGATCGGTTTCGTGCTGGGGGTTCTCACCGAACGGATTTTTCTGGACAAGCTCATCGGTGAGCCGGTGTTGACGGTAATCATGGTCACCGTCGGGCTGTCGTTCTTCTTTAAAGGCTGTATCGAGCTGATCTGGGGCACTGACACGCAGGTGTTCGCTCCGGCGGTATTTCCGTTGGAGCCGATTCGGATCGGGCCGCTGATCATCGGGCAGGTGTACCTGTGGAGCTTCGTGGCCGCCATCATTTTGCTGGTCGTCTTTGTCTCCTTTTTCAAATACACCCGCTGGGGCCTGGCCATGCAGGCGACTGCCGACGATGAAATGGCGGCACTCTCGATCGGTGTCAGCGCGCGCTTCGTCTATGCGGCTGCCTGGGCTATCGCTTTCATGTCGGCCGGTGTGGGTGGCACACTGCTGGGCAACATTAACGGGCTGAACATCTCGGTCGGATACCTGGGGCTGCTGGTGCTTCCGGCAGTGGTGCTCGGCGGGCTGAACTCGGTTCCGGGGGCCATCCTGGGGGGAATCATAATCGGGATTCTGCAGAACTTCTGCGGCGCCTATCTGGATCGCTTCTTTCCCGGCGGGGTGAAAGAGATTGCGCCGTTCGTATTCATGGCGGTCTTTCTTCTTTTCAAACCTTATGGCATCTGGGGGTGGGAGAGAATCGAAAGGGTGTAATTATATGGTAATGGCCCTTTAAACGAATACATCAATTCACGGAGTATCTAAATGTCGACAACCTGGTTGCCCTGCAGCGTGTATCACGAATATTATTCCCAGGATCACGCCTGGTGGCAGACGAAGTTCATCAAAGGCAAAATGCTGCTGCTTTTCCTGGTGCTGTTCGTTATTATCCCCGCCTATGCCGACTCTTACTGGCTCAGTGTCTTCAACCTGGTCGGCTACACCATTTTAGGGGCGCTGGGGGTCCAGCTGCTGATCGGATTCTGCGGGCAGGTGACCCTGGGGCACGCTGCATTTCTGGCCGTCGGGGCCTACACCAGCACGCTGATGATCCTGGAGTTTCCCTGGCCGCAGTTTCTGCTGGACTGGGGCCTGGCATATCCGGTCAGCATTCTTGTCGCAGCCCTGGTTTCCGGTGTCTGGTGCGTGGTTTTCGGCCTGCCGTCGGCAAAAGTGAAAGGCTTTTACCTTATTTTAACCACCATGGCGGCACAGTTCATCACGGTCGATTTTCTTATCACCCAGTATATCAGTCAGATCGGCGGGCGGGGGCAGGCATTCTCCCTTCCTCCGGGCACCATTAAATTCGGGCCCTGGGTGATCGACAACGATCTGAAGGTTTACTACCTGATGATCGTGCTGGTGATCGTGTTTATCCTCCTGCTGGCGAACCTTCTTCGGTCGCGGGTGGGGCGTGCCTG
>JAHEIV010000393.1 GCA_024639205.1 Deltaproteobacteria bacterium
TTTCCATCGATCTGGAGGGAATTCGTCTGCGCAGGCGGGTGTCCAGTCGCTTGTGAGCAGCATTTTCAAACTGCCGCCGAACGATTCCCCCCAGGGAAACAACCGGCGGCAACAAGTCCGGGACTGACCGAGTTTTAGGGCTGGGGCGCGCAACCTTGTACCGATTCCCGGGGGATCACCCGGCAGCCCTGGATGATCGTTGAATCGAAATCCGTAGAAGAAAAAAATGAAAGGGGCTCGAATTCGAGCCCCTTGTTTCGTGGTCCGGATATTGATCCCGGCGTGTTACGCGCTGGCTTCGAGCTTCTGGCGATCGGCCATATCCATCAGGACGCGATCGCGGGCCTTGTCGATACCCAGAGCCTTGCGCCGCTCGTCGATGTGGTCGATCATCAGCTTGGCGATATCATGGGGTTCAATCGCAAATCCCCATTTACCCATACCCATCTTTCCGAGCTCTTCGAAGATGTGCTTGTGGAACTTGGTTCCCTCGATGATCGGAAAGGTCACTCCGAATACCGTGAACACGCCGGAAGCCACAAAGTACTGTCCGATGCAGATGGCTTTCTCGCTCATGTATTCCGGCGCGCATCCGGCCACCGGCAGGTCGGCGATGCTTTCACCCAAACCACCCTCGCGCACCATTTCGGCGCAGGCGATCAGGATGCGGCTGTTGTCCACGCAGGATCCGATACCCAGCACCGGCGGCATTCCGACGGTCTCGCAGACTTCCCGCAATCCGGGCCCTGCCATCACGGCCGCTTCGGGTGTGGTCAGCCCGGCCTTGGCCAGTGCAATCTGGGAACATCCGGTCTGCACGACCAGCACGTCGTTTTTAATCAATTCCTTGACCAGCTCGACGTGGATGTAGTCCTGCTTCACCCGGGGGTTAACACACCCCACCACACCGGCGACACCGCGAATGCGGCCGTTGATGATGTTGTCGTTCAGCGGCCGGTAGGAGGACCGAAAGGTGCCACCGAGCATGTATTTGATGTACTCGTGGGAAAACCCGTGGACCCCGATGTTGCGGATCTGCGGGATTTCGACGGCAGCCGTGCGGTTTTTGAACCGGCCGATGGCCTTGATAACGATACCGTCGGTGCACTCCCGGGGAGAATGTTCGTGGAACTCGACGTGGGTGGCGCCTTCAATGTGGCAACGCGGGTTTGTGGTGACCATGACCGTTTTGTAGCATTCGGCCGCTTTGACCAGGCCCTGCTTGATGCACTGGACATCCACGGCCATTACATCCACGGCTCCAGTCGCAATGACCGCTTCGGTGGACATGAAGTTGCCGGCGTGGGGGATGCCGTGGCGCACCAGGACCTCGGCCCCGGAGCAGCACATCCCGGCCAGGTTTATACCCTTGGCTCCCGCTTTTTTGGCCTCTTCGATCAGGGTCGAGTCGTTGACCGACTCGATCATCGACTCGAACAGGTTCGGCTCATGACCGTGAACGATGATGTTGACCTGATCTTCTTTAAGCACGCCCATGTTTACCTCGATGGCAATCGGCGAGGGGGTGCCGAACAGGATGTCGGAGATTTCAGTGGCCACCATGGAGCCGCCCCATCCGTCGGCCAGGGCCGTGCGGCTGCACTGTTTGGTGATGTTGACATAATCCTGATCCACACCCATGTGGCTGCGGTGCATGATCTCCATGATCTCGCGCATGGCACCGCGGGGGACGATGCCCTGCTTGCGCCAGGTCTCCAGCGTCTTGGGGGGTACCCGCTGGGCAAAGGGGATCTCCCCATCCACCTGGGTGTAGGTGCGTTCCAGTTCCTCGTAAAGGTCTTTGGCCACGTCCTCGAGTTTGCGGCCCTCGGTTTCGATGCCGATCGATTTGGCCACTTCTTCCAGCTTGATGGGATCCTTGATTTTGTAGTCGGTGATGTTGCCGTTGATCACCTCCCGGAACAAATCGAGCATGCCCATGCCGTGGTCGGTATGGGCGGCACTGCCGGCGGCCACCATGCGGGAAAAGTTGCGGGCCATGATGGTGTCGATGGTAGCACCGCAGATGCCGACCTTTGCATATGGATCCTTGGCGTTGAGCCGGCAGGGTCCCATAAAGCAGTGCTTGCAGCAGGCGGAGTCTTTTCCGATGGGGCAGGCTTTCATGTTGACGGCCCGGTCCCAGGCGGTTTCCATCCCATCCTTCTTGGCTCTTTCCAGCATCTGAACGGTGGCGTCGCAGGTGGTCAGGTCGCGATAATCAATGGTCTTTTCTTTCCTGGGGATAATTTTTTTCTCTTCGGTCATGGTAGCTTCCTTTCCAAATAAAGTTAACCGGATACGAAATCTTGTGCATTGAATTGTTGATAAACCGTTGAGACAGGCTAGCGTCTTGCGTGAGCTAATAGTAATGATTACTGATAACATTACAGAGAGGGACGCTTCTTGTCAAGGAAAAAAGAGAATAATTTTACGCATATATTTCAGCATATTACGTTTATAATCCCACGCAGGGCCCGGAAATAATTTTGATTGAATCCTGCATGATTTTGTAATATGTATTGACCTTTATGCCGGTTGCATCGAATCTCCAACATAGAAAGGATCAGCTACGATGGCGGATAAGGATATAAAGATATTTTCTTTGAGTACTTGCAGCCACTGTAAATCCACCAAAAAGCTGCTTTCCGAGTGTACGATTAAATACGACTTCGTGGATGTCGACCTGCTGGAAGGTGACGAGCGGAAGGCCATTCTGGAAGATGTGAAAAAATTCAATCCGAAATGTTCTTTTCCCACCATTATCATCGGGCAAAAGGTCATCGTCGGATTCAAGGAAAAAGAAATTCGGGAGGCGCTGGGGCTGTAATGGATGCACAAAAATTGTTCGATATGATGAAAAAAGTCCAGGAACCAAAGGGATACTATTTCAACAAGGACCGGGAGAGAACCTTCGAGCTGCTCGATGCGCTTATTTTCAACAAAGAGCGCCACGGTTATATGGGATGCCCCTGCCGGCTGCTGTCCGGCGACCGGGATAACGACCGGGACATCATCTGCCCCTGTGTATACAGCATTCCGGACATCGAGGAATACGGCAGCTGTTACTGCAACCTGTATGTTTCAGATCAGTGGAACGAGGATCAGATCCCGCACATCTATGTTCCGGAGCGACGTCCTCCGGAAAATATCAAATTCTGACTCTTTTTATAAAACGATTGGTACCGAAGGTTTTCTATCCGCCGAAGTCGTCAAAAGCGACCATTTCCGGTTCCACCCCCAGGCTGTCCAGCATTTCCCGCAATACTTTCAACATCATCGGAGGCCCGCAGACGTAATACTCGATCTCCGTCGGGTCTTTATGGTCCTTCAGATAATTTTCGTACAAAACCTGGTGAATGAATCCGACAGGTCCGTCCCAGTTGTCTTCCGGCTGGGGTTCAGACAGTGCCACGTGGTATGAAAAATTGTCAAAATTTTTCTCCAACTCCTTGAACTCTTCATCGTAAAACATTTCGATCCTTGAGCGGGCGCCGTACCAGAAGGTCATTTTGCGGTGGGTGTTGGCTGTCAGCAGTTGATGGAAAATGTGCGCTCGCATGGGTGCCATGCCGGC